>CAMEUH010000001.1 GCA_945938055.1 uncultured Eubacteriaceae bacterium
ATCCCGACCATGGTTCTCCCCAGTAGCCGTGTCCAAAATTATGTCCCAGGAGGTTACTTGGGAAATGCCATACACTCCAGATAATACCGCCAAAAATTACTGCTTTTACCGTACCATACTCTTCTTCCAGTTTGGGATAAAGATAACCTCGCCAGCCAATCTCTTCCCCAAGTCCTCCAAAGGATACCAGAATCCCGTTCCCAATAAGCATGAACGGCAGCAGAAAGAGCATGTTCTGTGTCAATCCGGCTTTTTCTGCCATGGAAGGGTCAAAGGTTTCCGGAAACGCCAAAAACATCAGCCCGGTTCCCAGGTCCATCCAGAAAAATGGAACAATCAGTGCTGCAAGCAGCCATAACCACCTTTTATTATCGAAATGAATTCCAAGCATCATGGAATCCTTTCCTGTCATTTTAAATCCTTCCCCTGTAAGTTTTCTTGTAAGTACCACAGAAATTGCAGGAATCAGCATGGAAAATGCCAGAATAAATTCCATTGCCTTTGACTCATAAATACCACCTGCCAGGATATAAACAAAATCCATTCCCCATGTCAAAATAAATGTAATGAGCACATAAATAACAATTCTTTTCTTATTCATCTTCCCTCTCCAATCCCGCAAAAAACACACATGTAATCCGATAGGAAACGTAATAAACTGCAAGTGTTCCCAAAGTAATGAACATCTGAATCAGCATGTAAATTTCCTGATGCTCTTTCACATATCCAAAAATCTTATCCATGGAAATCTTATCCAGAATGCTCAAATCTCCAAAAAACACATATACCGATACCAAAAAAGCCAGAGCAAGCATGATTCCCAGCTTCAATCGGTATCCCCTGTGCGTTCCAAGACATATCAAAAACGGCAGTTCTAATGCCGCCATAAAAAGCAAAAGGCATGCCATGATTGGGACCATCTGCTGTAATATTGTGGACTGCATTAACATTTCCGCATTTTCACAGTTAATGGAACAAAGGAGCCCTGACATCATGCTAAAGCTAATCACCACATAAAACGCCAGCAATATAAAAATGTATTTTGATGCAACATACTGCTTTTCCGACACCGGAAGACTTAAACAATAACATCTCCTCCTGCGTCCTTCATCTACTGCCACAACGCTTGTTTCCAGATTAAAAATCACTAAAGCAAGCAGTATGATAACAATAAACGTTGCAAGCAGACATACAATCACATCTCCCTGATCCGGCGGGAGAACCATCCGAAGCACCATCATCAAAAGAAAACCGGCAGCCATTGAAATAATATACCATTTCCCCTTTACTGCAATAAAGTCCTTATACAAAAGTCCTGCCATCAATCATTCCCCCTTCTTCTCATCATGCATTGCCAGGAACCCAGATAGGAAATTCCCATACAGACAACGGATGCTGCAAAAACCATCCATCCCTTTTCTTTCATGTTCTCACCAAGAGATTCCATCATTTCAATCTGCATCTGTTCTACCAATTCTACCGGTATATTCCTGTTTTGGCACCAGAACCAGACTACAAACATAAGAAAGATTACCACAAACGGAACACATTGAATCATATCCGCCCTGGATGTCCCAAAATAATACAGCAGAAACATCACAAGACTAAGATACATGAGCATTCCCCCGCAGAATGTGAGAACATATGATGCGAGTGTACCAAATGCAAAGTTCTCCGATACAAGTGATACAAAAAATGCTGCCAGAAGAGAACCCAAAAGACTGACAAACGCAAACAAAAGACAGGCTGCATAGCGGCTTCCAACGATTTGTGCACTGCTTATCGGAAGGCTGAGCTGATATTTACGAAAGCCGGCCTTATAATCTTCCTTAAAGCACTCCACTACCATACTGGTAAATGCCATTGGAATAAAAAGTACTGTCCAGATTGCAATCTCAAAAAACGAATAAATTGTCTCTTTGCCGATATCATCCTCTATCATCATGGTTTCAATCCCCTGAGCTACATTTCCGAATCGTGCACTAAGAATAAACATTACCGAAAGTACAATAATGCCTGTTGTTACTGCGCCAAACATCATTAAATTTTTCTTAAGACAATACATGTCTTTCTGAATTAAACCCAACATATGCTGTTCCTCCCGGTATCATCTGATTTCTGATGTCTTTCTGGAATACTCTGCATAGAAAATCATGATATCTTCCAATGTGGCAGACTCCATGTGAAGATTCGGATAGCGTAATGCGCACTCTTTTCTGTCCTTTACCAGAACCTCTGAACAAAATTCTGACTGTCGGCAGGAAACCACATCCTCGGAGCAAAGCTGTGATAACTCTTCTTTTTTGCATTTAATGAGTCCGTGCTTTTCCAGAATTTCATTTTTATCTCCACACAACATGATATGTCCCCGATCAATGAAAACAATCATGTCCGCAATCCGTTCCAAATCCGTGGTAATATGGGAAGACAGCAGAATCGTATGATTCTCTTCCATGACAAATTCCTGGAAAATTGTGAGAATTTCATTTCTCACAATTGGGTCAAGGCCGCTGGTTGGTTCATCCATGACAAGAAGCTCTGCCTCATGAGAAAGTGCAACTGCTATCTGAAGCTTCATGCGCATGCCTCGTGAGAAGGAACCACATTTTTTCCCTGCCGGAAGCCCAAACTCTTTCAAATATCCAAAGAACTTTTTCTCCTGCCAGTTGGAATAGATATTTTTCATGACACTATTAATCTGACCCGGAGTAAGAAATTCATGAAAGCACATTTCATCGAATACAACCCCTATTTTCTCCTTAAGTTTTGCCCCATCTGCTGCCATATCCTGCCCCAAAACCTTAATCTCCCCTGCATCCTTTTTGATGATATCCAGGATAAGCTGGATGGTAGTCGTCTTTCCTGCACCATTCTGCCCGATAAATCCACAGATGCATCCCGTTGGGATTTCAAAGCTCACTTGATCCAGTTTAAAATCCTCATATTGCTTTGTAACACCCTTTAGTTCCAATACATTACTCATTATGTTTCTTCCTTTCTTCACATAGCAATCCGAAAATCTCTAATAATTCTTCATTCGTCACCCCGGCAAGCTCCGCCTTATCAAGCATCTGGTCAAATAATCCTCCCACCTCATAAATTATTTGTTCACGCTCTGCTTCCGGATTAATGCCTTTTACAAAGCTTCCCTTTCCCGTAAAGGATTCAATATATCCATCCCGTTCCAGCTCTTCATAAGCCCGTTTGGTAGTGATAATGCTGATTCTCAGTTCCTTTGCCAGAAGACGCATGGACGGAAGAAACTCACCTTCCTTTAGTTCACCGTTAAGAATCATGTTTTTAATCTGTTCCCGGATTTGTTCATAAATAGGGGTTTCTGAATTATTAGTAATGATAATGTTCACGTTATACTCCTTTTTATTGATTCATTACAAGAACTCATTTCATATTTGCAAAACTAATCAAAAATATTGTATATATCCATTATATACATTCTTTTTTCTTTGTCAATCCACAAAAATGATGGAAACCTTATTTTCCAATGGAATATACTAAAAAGAAAAGGACTTTTTAATGAATTCTCAAAATATTTTTACTTCCATTCTAATGAACAATTTCCCCATGGCCATCGCACTGATACAAGGCAATTCCGGTTATCCTGATTTGCATGGCAAGGTTTTCTTCTACAACACCCCCTTTGGCGGTGCACTTGTATATGTGGAAGTGAATGGACTTCCTGATAAAAATCCCTCTTCCAGTTTCTACGGTCTTCATATTCATGAATTTGGAAATTGCACCTTGCCTTTTGACAAAACAGGAAACCACTACAATCCGGGCAACACCCAGCATCCATGGCACGCAGGTGATCTGCCTCCATTGCTGGGTAATAACGGATACGCATGGATGTGTGTTTATACCGGTCAGTTCTCCATTCCGGAAATCCTTGGAAAGTCTGTAGTCATTCACGGAATGCGGGATGATTTTACCAGCCAGCCCTCCGGAGATTCCGGAGCCAAAATCGGATGCGGCGTGATTCGTCCCGCAAAAGAATACTCTTCTCCCTGAAAGCGGTACGCCAAAGTTTTTCCAATAAAAAAAGGGAGCCATGGTCACATAAGCATCTTCTCATAAAAGACACCTATTGTAATGGCTCCCTATCCTTACTTTTACATATTAATCCTTGTCATTCTGCATTTTCTTATCAATAAGATTATATATCAGGCTAATGACAAAACATAATATGCCTGATACAAAAAAGCTTAATGCATTTCCCAGGGTATTCGTGTAATTAATATCCACCATGATTAATTTAAAAATACTAACCATGGAAAGAATCAGTCCAAAAACTCTAAGTGACCGATACTGCCCCATAAATCCAATTATAATGCTCAATATCGCCAGCACAAAACATGCAATGCTAATCACATAATTAACGGAATGAAATGATTCCAGAATCACAATCATCAAAATTGTAAATTTTAATCCAACATAGATTCCACTAAACCTATTATCATATCGATCCAGCAGATTCTTTGCATTTACCATAAACGCAAGCAACGTGGTAATGATGATTACCAGATGAAGTATTCCTTCATATCCGTAATTGATCCTTATGATTCCTCCTATCATCACAAGCATGTTGATGATATTATATACCGTTCCTTTCTCCTGTTCTCCAGTTATCGGATCCCTTCCAAAACAACTTTTCATCATTACAATATTAAATAATGCTGCGACAACAAAGGATACAACTTCTGGCAATTCAGAATTTCTTGCCAGTTCAAGTACTGCGCCAACCATACTATAACTTAGAAAAATAAATGTTACGATATGTACCACATTTTTAAACCGAACACTATACTGATTCTTATTTTTATAAATCAGCCAGAATGCGCTTACTGCTACCAGCAATCCAAGGAATAGTCTTTCCGTCTCATTGATGTAATCCTTAAATGCATAGTTAAAAAACAAAATCATGCTGCTATATTTCCATACAACATTGTTTCTATAAAATCCAAGAAACAGCCATGGCAGAATCATTAATGGCACAACGCCATGCTCACTCAGCACCGGATCTACTCCCAGACCACATCCGGCAAAAATAACCATTGCCGCAATGGCGATATTTTTTCCATGGCTTTCTTTTGCCTTTTTCCTTTCAACCGCAATCATCAATCCCATGCATATGAGGTAAGTAATGATTGCAAAAACGAAATCATTATCCCCTGTAACCAATCCCAGTACCTGAATTAGCATAAGCACATAGATGCTTAAAATGATTCCAAAAGCTACTCCGCTCTTTTCAATCCTTCCATACATCACCATACCAACATGGAATGCAATAAACAGTAATATCATGATTGTCGCCACGTAAATTCCCTTGCCAAGAATTTCCTCACAGCCGGCAAATAGAATCACAAAATTGACTGCATTAAAAACATGGTGTATCAGATTATTCGAAAATTCCCTGTCATAGTGAACGAAATAAAAGACGCCGGATGAAATCATATAGAAAATAATTAATGCCATAAATTTTGCCGCATCGTTATTCTCTATGCAAAGTATGCACCCGAAAATCATCGCAATATCAATTCCCAGCTGTCCGATTACCTGGAAAATTTTATTCTTCAGCTTAGAAAGAAAACAAACCCCAATTGCCCAGATACAAATCAATAGATACAAGGTAATATCACCAAATGCCTTAAAGTACATATTGCTAAGAAGTAAAGAAATATACACCGCTCCCACTCCGCATCCGGTGAGTGCAATATAGAATTTGTTATCTTTATCCTTCTTCAATTTGAAAAGTCCCACTCCCAAAAAAGCAAAACTTAACAGATAGGTGGTTATCATCTTTGCCGTGTCATTGAAATACGGAAGCAGTAATGTTGCAAATAAAATCAAACTTATAAATATCAGTACGGATGCAAAAATTCCCATTAAAGATTTGCCAATGGTTTTTTCTAAATCTTTTCGTGCATACGGCATGTCGAAATCCGGCTGTGCCTCTGTTTCTTGTTCCTTTGGCTGTACTGATTGTTCCCGTTGTATACTTTCCAATGCTTTCTGCTGAATTTCAACCGGTTCTGATGCTTTTCTTTCTTCCATCTCGTTCTTTAACAGACACAGCTGACTCTCCATGTATTCGATTTCCTGTTTGAAATGCCGGATTTTACCTTCCATCACTTCCGTGTCATCCGCCTCACATTCATCCATCAGATGCCAAAGCTGCATTCTGTCCTGTAAAAGTCTTTTTTCATAATTCATTATTTTCGTCATTCGTTCATTCAAACTATATCACCTCGCTTAAGTTTCTATAAATAAATATTGATATTTTCTCATTTGTTCATGTAAAATCGTCTCCACCCTTATCTTTTCCTTATCCGGGTAAATTGCAGTATTCTCTAACAATTTTCTGATATCCCCCTTGGTAAAATAGAATTTCAGATTCTTTCCATACAATTCTTCTGAAATTTCAAGTTGTTCCTCAAAATCATTACAAATCGTTTTTGCCCGGACGTTCTCCATAAGTTTATATACATTTGCATCCAATGGATAATCCATTGTGGTGTCAGCCAAAAGAGCCGCCCCATTATCAAATATGGGACAATATGCAAACTTTCCATCCTCATTCATTAATACCGCAATATTATGTGTATGCCTGTCTTCATTTAAAAATACAGCATCAATGGTGAACAATTTATTGATGTATCTACCAAACTCCTTAAGACCGGTTATCCGTTCTACCTGATTAACCAGAAAAATCAGTCTTTCCTTATGCCCGGCAATACGCAATATGGATTGATAAAGACTCTCTCCAAAAAAATTCTTAAACAGCCTTTCCAACGTAATAATCTGCCAGTCTTCACTTAAAAAATTCTTACTCTTCACTCCGGTATATGTGGTTGATTTATATTTCATTTCTTCTAAGTCGTAAAGCACAAATTCTTCTCTGGCAAGTGTTGATTTTTCAAGCAGATGTGATACGACATATTCCGCAAGGCCTTCATAGCCGGTATAATCCGCCTTATACCAGATATTTTCATTTTCCCATTTCAGCTGATTTCCCTTAGAAGACTGTCTGTCATTTGTCCGGATATTCTGTTCAAATAACTCTATCATCCATCTACCTCTCTATCTTAATCCAAAAATCATCTTCAGCCATTCTTCCTTCTGTCTTTTCGATAATCATGAACGGGTCGTAGAATGGCAGGTCCAAATCCTTCAGTACAAGTTTCATTTTATCCCGGCTTTTGGGGAAACACCTGGATTCCAAAAAAGCTGTATACATTTTATAATCCGGTTCTTCCTCTTTGCCAAATGCCCGGAACATGACATTATCCGTATAATTTCTTATCTGTACATGCCTATGGACTTCATCCACATCAATCAGGGTACACAATGACTGCTTATGCATATACCAGAGCCTGATTGGATAAATTTTCTCCGGAACCCGGATTGTCTCAACATATTCCGGATACTTTTCAAGCATCTTTAACAGTAAAACCATCGGTCCAATAATGGGTTCATCACTTCGCTCCCATCTTTCAACAGTTGATTTTGATGCATTAATTAACATGGCAAAATCCTTCTGTGTAAGTCCAAGCTGCTTTCTCACCTGTTTAATTTCTTTTGCCGTTGTATATCCCGGTGTCATAAATACATTATTATTCATAAGCAAACATCTCCTGCCATTATTAAACCATTAAAATGATGGTTTGTAAAGAGTTAAAACATTTAAAATGATGGTTTATAATTTATAACTTTATTTAAAATTTATACTCTTTTTAATAATCATTCCCTTTTTACGCTAAAAATAAAACCCCCAGAAGCACATTGACTTCTGAGGGTAATACTCTACTTATTTCTACTTACCAGGTACGCGAATTCAATTCTCTAAACTGTGCAACCGTAGATACATGGGAATTCAGACCGCCATCTACGTTGATTATCTGTCCGCTCACATAGCTGCTTTCATCAGAGGCCAGATATACACACATGTGTCCGATATCCTCCGGACAGCCATAGCGGTTCACCATGATATTGCTTAAAAAAATATCCTTTAACGCCTGTGGTACATGTGCTTCATTCTGCGGTGTGACAATAAGGCCCGGACGAACACAGTTACAACGGATATTCTGCTTTCCATACTGCAGAGCAGTAGACTGTGTCAGCATATCAACTCCCGCCTTTGCACAGGCATATGCCGTGGAACCAAGATCGCCGCCACAGGAAGCCATAGAACCAATATTGATAATAGAACCGCCGTTCTCGTTTTTCTGCATGAAAGGAAGTACGCACTTGGTAGCATAGAATGTACCACGTACATCGCTCTGGAAAACATGATCCCACATTTCCAGGGTTAATTCATCCACACGGCCATCCTTTAAGCCCACATTGGCCGCATTATTTACCAAAATATCAATCTTTCCGTATTTTTCAGCCGTATCAGTCATAAGGCTTTCAATACTTTCTGTTGCCGTAATATCCATAAAATGATAAGATGCTTCCCCACCATCTTTTATAATCTCATCTGCTACTGCCTTGCCTTTTTCTTCTCTTCGTCCACAAATAACAACCTTTGCACCCTCTGCTGCAAATAATTTTGCAATTCCGACACCAATTCCGCTGGTGGAACCGGTAACAATGGCAACCTTATCCTTTAATCTGTCCATAAAATACCCTCCTTGACTTCATTTCGCACCATATTCCCAAAATACCGATGCAAATGTTTTCATACTCTAACTATATAACATTGTCAAAAAAAAATCAATACAGTAAATGAACTGCTGACAAATGATATCCTACTTACTCTGTCAGTCGGATGCCTTCCATTTTTCTCCTTATAGTTATTTACAAATACCTTTTTCAATATGATTGCCTCTCAAATAATTTATCAATTTGTTCATAATTCCTTGAGAAGATAGTCTGTTGTTCTGCATCTGTAAATATAGAATCTGTCATTTCCAGAAATTCCTCATATCCAATCTCAAAGTCAGTAATAAAATTTACAATATTAAATTGTGATAATGAACGCTCCGGCGATACATTTTCATTCGCAAATAAGCTCACATATTTTTCATACTCTTCATCTGATACAATTCTATGAATTGAATCTGGTATGCCATACAATTCGAGATTATCTATGTATTTTATAATTGACTCATAGTTTTCTAAATCAATATTAAAATTTTGCTGTTTCATCTGATATGCAACCTGCAAAGCCGGAGCAATCAAAAATTCATCATCCCACTTTGACAAATATTCTAATAACATAGATTCTGTAATTCCGGCTTCAATATAATCTGACCATGTATGTGTCGCAAACCATTCCGGTGAATATATTTTTTTATTAATCAAAACTGCATACGGATTGACAAATGCTTCATCAATTTTATCTTGTTCATTTGAGAAAAATGCATCTATTTGTTCCTCAGAATATGTTATTCCTAATACCTTCTCAACAGTCTCCCTGTCTAAATGAAAGAATTCAATAAAATCAGCCTGTAAACAAATATCCCAACTTTTATTTTCCTCAGAAAAACTATCAATCCATTTTTGATATTCTTCTTCGGAAACCAAATTGCACAATGCGGTATCCATTCCATAGTATATTAATTCATAATTTCCGCCAAAATCACTCAAATTAGCTCCACCAATATTCTCTTCATAATTGAAAATCGAATAAGCTTCTTCAACTTTAGCAACCTCCGGCATCTCAGGTATATTTGTGGAATGCTCAGTTTCCATATATCCTGTGGATGCAACACTCTTATCTACACATCCTGATAATATCAGCGCACAACTTATAATGATAACAACCTTTTTCATCATAACTTTCTCCTTTTATAGATATCTTAACACACAATATATACCTATCCAAGTCCTTTCCGAAATTCCCTCCAAAATGACACATCTTCCTTTCCCCGCATATAATAAACAGAAATTGCATTTCAAGGCAGGAATATCATCATGAACAATTTCCAATATGATTATGCCGTCATAGGAGGCGATTTGCGGCAGGTGCATCTGGCAGAAGAACTAAGCCGTCATCAGAACCGTATTATTTACCACGCCCTAATGAGGACTCCTGAAAAATGTTCTGATTCCTCAATACTTACCAAAGCCTCTTGCCCGAAAGAAGCTGTCCGTTCATCACGCAATATCATCTGTCCGATTCCTCTCAGTAAGGACGGTACTCATCTTAATCAGAATTGTCCGGAACCTAAGCTATTGCTTAACTCCCTGCTTAATATACTAAAATCAGGACAGACATTTTATGCAGGCTGCATTCCTGATACCTTTCTAAAGCCCGCAAAAGAAAAAGGAATTCTTGTCCATGACCTGATGAAAAACAACGCCCTTGCCATATACAATACCATTGCAACCGCTGAGGGAGCAATCTGCGAGGCCATCCAGAAAAGTCCTCAAAATCTTCATCAAAGCCACTGTGCCGTGCTTGGCTATGGAAGATGCGGACGCACACTTACCAATTATTTGAAGGGAATGTTCTGTCACATATATGTCTGTTCCAACCAAAATGACGAATGCTCCATTGCCCAAACCATTGCCGAACGTACCGGTTCGCTTTGCGATTTTGCAGATTGTGCCGGAGAATTTGATTTCATCTTTAACACCATTCCCGCAAAAGTACTTACTCCCGAAATACTAAAGAAAACAAAACTCTCCGTTACCATTATTGACATTGCCTCCGCACCCGGTGGCGTAGATTACGAAGAAGCACGGCGTTTAAACCGGAATGCCTTCCTATGCCTTGGGCTTCCGGGAAAATATTCACCTTACTCTTGCGCCAAAGCAATTATGAAAATAATTAAACAAAATCAAAATGAAATATCTTGAGGAGTGATTGAAAATGTCTTTAAAAGGAAAACACGTTGGAATCGCCTTTACCGGTTCCTTTTGTACCTTTGACAAAGCCTTTAGTGAATTACAGACGCTTGCCAATGAAGGTGCCCTCGTCCAAACCATTTTTTCGGATGCTGCCGCAACAATCGACAGTCGTTTTGGCAGTGCAGAATCCTTCCTTCAAACAGCGGAAAAAATCACAGGAATCAGACCAATGTTAACCATACCGGAAGCCGAACCCATTGGGCCAAAGAGCCTGCTCGACATCCTGGTTCTCTTTCCCTGTACCGGAAATACCATGGCAAAGCTTGCCAACGGTATTACAGACAGTCCTGTCTTAATGGCAGCAAAAGCCCATCTTCGCAATAATAAGCCTCTTCTAATTTCGATTTCTACCAATGACGCTTTGGGAATGAACATGAAAAATATCGGACTTTTGATGAATAGTAAAAATATTTACTTTATCCCATTTGGTCAGGATAATCCTCAGAAGAAACCAAATTCCATGATAGCGCACACAGAGCTTCTGATTCCTTCCATTGAAGCAGCCCTGGAAGGAAGGCAATACCAGCCGGTAATACAGTAAGCTGCAAGAGAACCACATCACATGAAAAGGAGAATAGAAAATGTGTGGAATTGCCGGATTTTTTAATCCTGATAGCAATTACAAAGAAGAGGAATCCAAATGGCTTCATGTTCTGGATGAAATGAATCATGCCCAGAGAAGAAGAGGGCCTGACGGCAGGGGAACTTATCTGAACTCCATCTGCGGCCTTGCCCATGTACGTCTGGCAATCATCGATCTTATGACAGGACAACAGCCACTTATTAAAAAGAGTCCAGGAAGAGAATGTGCCATCATTTTTAATGGTGAAATATATAATATGAAAGAACTGAAGGCGGAACTTCTACTGGAAGGAGCAAATTTTCAGACCACCAGTGATACTGAGGTTATTCTCGAAGGGTATATGTTACACGGAAAGGATTATATCAAAAAACTGAATGGAATATTTGCAATTGCATTATGGGATTCCGCCTCCCGGGAGCTTACCCTTTTTCGTGACCGTCTTGGTGTCAAACCGCTGTTTTATACACTGGCTGACAATACCCTTGTATTTGCTTCTGAAATCAAAGGGTTATTTGCCTATCCCGGAGTCACACCTGTCATTGACAGAGAAGGACTTTGCGAAATATTTGCCCTGGGACCTGCTAAATCATACGGGAAAGGCGTTTTCAAAGATATTCTTGAAGTCCTGCCGGGTCAATGCCTCACCTTTCATAAGCACTTCTGTACTAAAACCTTTTACTGGAAACTGGAAAGCCATCCTCACGAAGATTCCATCGAAGAAACCATTCAAAAGACAGCATGGCTTTTAGAAGATTCGGTAAAGAAGCAAATGCTCTCTGACATTCCAATCAGCACTTTTCTCTCTGGCGGCGTAGACAGCAGTCTGGTAACGGCAATCTGCGCAAAAGAACTAAAAAAGCAGGGACATATGTTAAATACTTTTTCTTTTGATTTTAAAGATAATAACAAATACTTTCAGTCCAATTCCTTCCAGCCAAGCGAAGACCGCCCCTTTGTAGAGCAGATGGTTTCTTTTGCCAAAACCAGCCATCATTTTCTGGAATGCAGTAATGAAGAACAGTTTGAATGCCTGTACAAAGCAGTCGATGCCAGGGATTTGCCCTGCATGGCTGATGTGGAATCCTCCATGCTGTACTTTTGTTCCAAGGTAACAAACTATAATAAAGTCACCCTCACCGGGGAATGCGCCGATGAAATCTTTGGCGGATATCCTTGGTTTCACAGTCTTGAAGCGTTTCAGACCGATGCATTTCCGTGGTCAAAAAGCATGAAACCGCGTCAGGCACTTTTAGATGATTCTCTTATACAGGAACTTCGCATGGAAGAATATGCACATGCCGCCTACGAAAAAACCATTCTTGAAACTCCCGTGCTTATTGAAGACACCCCTGAGGAAAAGCGCCGCCGTGAAATCTCATATCTGAATCTTCGCTGGTTTATGGTAACACTTCTTGACAGAATGGACCGCACCAGCATGTATAACGGTCTGGAGGCACGTGTTCCCCTTGCCGATCACCGAATTGTGGAATATATTTTCAATGTGCCCTGGGAAATGAAATGCCCGAATCAGATTGTAAAGGGCTTGCTCCGGCATGCCGGAGAAGGTCTGCTGCCAAAAGAAATTCTATGGCGAAGAAAAAGTCCTTATCCCAAAACTTATGACCCGGCATATGAAAAACTCCTTTCCACCAGGCTTAAGGAGGTACTTTCTGACAGCAATTCCCCAATACGTCCTCTGCTGGATACCAAAAAAGTGCATGTCTTTCTTGACAGTTCCTCAGACTACGGAAAGCCATGGTATGGACAGCTGATGGCAGGGCCTCAGATGCTTGCATATATGCTTCAGGTTAATTACTGGCTGGAGAAATATAATATTCGCATTATATAACATCTTTCTTGAAATAAAAAATCCTGCCGACATTCTTCTGCCGGCAGGATTTTATTTTTATTATTCTTCATCAATCAATCAAAAAGCCTTTAAATATTTTGCTGTAATTGTTGTCCCACTTTCCTGCATTTGTTTGGGTGTTCCCATAAATACCACCTCGCCACCGGCGGTTCCACCATCCGGTCCGATGTCTATGATATAATCTGCCATTTTCATGACATCCGTATTATGTTCAATGACAATCACGGTATTCCCCCGCCGGACCAGATTATCCAGCAACGTCATGATGCTCTTGATATCGGACGCATGAAGTCCTGTGGTTGGTTCATCCAGAACATAGATATTTCCCTTTTTATGAAGCTCCTTTGCAAGCTTAACACGCTGTCTTTCACCACCACTTAATGTGGAAAGCGGCTGCCCTAATGACAGATAAGGAAGCCCTGTCTCAAGAAGTGCGTCCAGATGTTTCTTGATCTTACGATTGTCCTTAAAAAAGTGTGCCGCATCCTCTACACTCATGTTCAAAACATCCACAATGCTTTTCCCATTGTATTTACATTCCAAAGCTTTACTGCTATATCTAGTGCCTCCGCAATATTCACATTTTGTCGTGACCGGTTCCATAAACACAAGCTCTGTTGTAATGAATCCTCTTCCATTACATGCGGGACAGGCGCCCTTACTATTAAAAGAAAATAACGATGCCTCCTCGCATGTAGCTTCTGCAAATACCTTTCGGATTTCATCAAAAAATCCCAGATAAGTACACGCTGTGGAACGTCCCGTAGCGGTAATTGCACTCTGGTCGACCAGTACTACTTTGTCTTCATACTGCTTTGCAAAGACATCCCGAATCAAAGTCGACTTTCCGGAACCTGCAACTCCTGTTACAACCGTAAGAACACCCAGCGGAATATCCACATCCACGTTTTTCAGATTATGAAGCCTTGCTCCCCTGACTGGAAGAAAACCCGTTGGTTTTCTTGGATTCTCCTTAAACGGTATGATTTCCTTCATGGCATTTCCCGTTAGTGTTCCGCTAAGAAGTAATGCCTCATAACTTCCCTGAAAGAGAATCTGTCCACCATTTTTCCCGGCAAATGGTCCCACGTCAATCACTTCATCTGCAATACTTATGATATCCTTATCATGCTCTACAACCAGTACTGTATTTCCTTTATCTCTTAAGCTTTTTAACAGCCTTGCCATACGGTGAACATCCCTTGGATGCATACCGGTACTAGGCTCATCAAAGATATAAATCATCCCCGTGAGCGAACTTCCCATATAGCGGACAAGCTTCAGTCTCTGGGCTTCTCCACCCGAAAGTGTAGAAGATTCCCGGTTCATGCTAAGATAAGGAAGACCGATATCAATCATGCGGTCAAGAGATGCCGTAAGTGCCGCTTTCATTGACTCTGCCCTTACATCCGTAATTTTCGATAATTCCTCCCTGAGCCTTGAAAATTCCATCTCGCACATATCCACAATACTATATCCGTTAATCCGGCAGGACAGTGCCTCAGGATTAAGTCTTTTCCCCTGGCAATCCGGACAAACAGTTTCTTCCATGTACATGTTAATCTTTTTTAAAGTATTATCATTTTGTTCCTCCGGTCCTTTCATCAGGCAGAGTCTTTTAAACTGATTATAAACACCCTCTATCTTCTTATCAATCCGCTCACCGTCTTTTGCGCGGCTTCCGTACAGAAGAATATTCTGTTCTTCTGTGGACAAATCTTTCCACTTCTTGGTTACATCAAACAAGTCCGGTCTTCGATATAATTTCCAATAATACTTCCCAGGGCCAAATGCCGGCAGATTAAAAATCCCCTCTTCATAAGACTTGTCCTCCTGAATCAGCTTATGAATGTCAAGTTCCATCACCTTTCCAATTCCCGCACAGGTCTTACACATTCCGTTTGGATTATTAAAGGAAAAGTAAGATGCCGGTCCAATCTTTGGCGTGCCGATTCTTGAAAATAAGACTCTAAGTGTTGAATACATGTCGCTGATGGTTCCAACCGTCGACCTTGCATTTCCACCCAGTCTGCTTTGGTCAATCACCACGGAAGGATTCAAGTTATCAATATATTCTACATTAGGTCTTTCATATTTTGGAAGTCTTCCCCGAATCCATGCCGTATAAGTTTCATTCATCTGGCGCTGGCTTTCCGCCGCAATGGTATCAAACACAATACTTGATTTTCCGGAACCGGAAACACCGGTAAATACCACGATTTTGTTTTTGGGAATCTTTAGTGAAACATTTTTGAGGTTATTTTGTTTCAGCCCCTTTATGATAATATCTTTTACTTCCACTCTTTTCACCTCTTCCTTACAGGAATCTGAATTTCTGAAAGCCATTCCTCTTCGCTCTCTTTATTCCATACACCATCAATGTAATTTTCCCGAATGTTTCCGCAGATTTCATACCCATTTTCTTCAATGTAATTTAATATGGCTGCATATGTCTGCGGGAAATCGTTATAAGACCCTTTGTGAAAAATGCAGGCAGCCTGGATTTCCGGAAATTCTTTGAATTTCACAATCTTAGAATCCTCTTTTTTCTCTGTCACCGCCTCACAGGTTTCAACCAGAATCTGTTCCTCTTTGTATCCCGTTTCCAGATAGTGGGTATAACAATACTCTGTAACTGCACACTCACAGCCAAGCCGTTCCATTTCCGCTCCCATGGATGGCATCATTTCAAATAATGCATCATAGGATTCTATCCGCTTTCGCATAGTTGCCGCTATAACCGCCGGAATCGTCTTTACTAAAACCGGTGCCTCTATGGAACTTCTCGCATCTGTCATATATCCGTCAATAACTGCAATCTGTTTTGTTATCTCTGCAATTTTTGACAGAAGCTCTGCTCTTTTTCTGGAAAGAAATGCGTTCTCATCTGCCCCGTTCTTTAGATGAACAATATCTTCCAGCGTAAATCCCGCCTGCTTTAATGCAGAAATCTGATGAAGTTCTGCCATCTGATTCATGGTATAATACCGGTATCCATTTTCCTCATCCACATATGCCGGGACAAGCAGCCCCTGTTCTTCATAAAACCGCAATGTTTTTACGGTAATATGGTTCATTTGTGCAAACATGCCTATCTTGTATAGACGGTTGTTTTCTTTCTCTTTGCAATAGCTGTGTTTTTCATACATTTTCATAAAAATCACCTCTGCCCTTTTTCATCGTCCTGTAACCTGTCATGAAGGGATTATACATCCTCCCCTTAAGGGGAGAGTCAAGCAGAAATTAATATTTCGTTTCTCCTTAACTATCACCTATCCTTTTTCAGAATATACAATCATCTGAATACTATTATTAGTATACGGATTTCCTTTCACATCAGCAAAAGCCTTCTGCACCTTCATCCCCAGTAATTTCATGATGTTTTGAATTTCCGCATATGTATATAGTCTTGTTGGATTTCCATACTCCATCTCAACTTTTGGCAGCGTGCTTCCGTATAAATAATCCAGTTGTCCATACAGCATTGTTTTCGTTTCCGGATTCCATTGAAATCCGGAAAGCGTAAGTCCTTTTTCTCCTTCCTCCCACAACTTACATGGGAAATGGCTGGCGGCATAATCACCGCTCATAATGTCCATATAATGCTTTCCACCCGGTTTCAAAGCCTTTGAAATTACCTCGAAGATTTTATAATTTTCCTCATCATTTTCCAGATAACCGATTGCTCCGTCTGCCATATTAAGAACAACATCAAACTCATTTTCAAATGGTACCTGTCTAATGTCACTTTGTATGAAATGCGCCGGAAAATGATGTTTTTTCGCCTGTTCGTTTCCATAATCCACATATTGTTTCGTTATATCAACCCCTACAACCTCATATCCACGCTTTGCAAACTCTAAAGCATGCCTCCCATACCCGCAGGCGAGATCTAATATTTTTTCGTTTCCGTTAAGTTCTAATGTTTTAATAATAAAGTCCACCTGGCTTACCGTATTTTCAGTCCATGACTGATTCATGATATCCAGGTTCCATCCGTGTTTATACCAATCCGCATTCTTGTTCATATGATTTACTTTCCTTTCTTATATTTGACGCGTCTATTAATAGAATATAAGAAAAATAAAAAAATACTAGACTTTTTATTTAAAATAATATATTGTTATGTAATAGGTGCGGATATTTTTCATATTTTTCATATTCTTCTATTTTGTTAGAAGATTGATTAAACTCTTGGAAATAGGTTCATAATGCTCATCAGAAATACCAAAATCCATCTCCTTATAACTCCATACCGCACAATGGATATGATATTTTCCAAATACATCCATGATATCTTCAAACCAGCGAAGTGTGTCCTGTACAGGAGCTCTGTCAATCACACCGAACTCGCCGCAGTAAAGTCTCACGTCGGCATTATTTGCAGCGTCAACCGCCTCCTTAACCATCTCCTCCAGAAATGGCCTTCCTATTTCCTTACATTGTGAAACAACTACATCTTTACCTTTGTCACCAATAAGTCTGGATACTTCCTTGTAATATTCCATGGACCGAGGATACAGAATATCCATGTCCATAGGCATATTAGGCACCCAGTATGCTTTCTGATGCGTAAAGATTAGTGGCTCATACATATGAAAGGTATAAATGATATTTTTATCCTGCGGCATATCCAACAGCTTAAGTGTTCTTGCACTATTCCACTGAATGCCACCATAAATGATTGGGGTATTTGGCGCATATACTCTTATTTCCTTTACCGTTTCATTGATAAGCCGATTCCACAAGTCGGCATTTTCCTCCTCTACGACCTCATTCAGGAGTTCGAATGCCACTTGCTTAAAGCTTCCGTACCTTTTTGCCAGTCTGACCCACAAATCCACAAATCTTTTTTTCAGTACATCGCTTGTGAAAAGGTTATTCTTGTCAGAATCTCCTGCATCATTAAAATCATACCCAAATGCCTTGTGCAAATCCAGAACAATATCAAGATGATAATCCTCACACCATTTTATCATCTGATCAACAAAGACCATTCCTTCCTTATTTTCCCTGGCATTGTCATCTTCTAAAACCTCATAATCAATCGGGAGACGAATATGGTCAAATCCCCACTCTGCCACTTTTTTTACATCCTCTTCCGATATAAATCTTCTGTAATGCTCCAATGAATGTTCGCACTGTGAAAGATAACCACCAAAATTAATTCCTCTTAAAAGTTCCATGCTTCTTCTCCTTTCAAATAAATCATGCCTAATATTCCGCTCATATATTGTGATTATGATTATCACATATATACTTTACGATATTTTTTATCATCCTTATATCATAATATTCGCTTTCATGATATAATATTGTTACATATTTCTTCGAACCTGAAAGGATATTTTTATGAAAAACAGTTTATCCGGTACCACCAACCAGATTTTATCCCACAAACTTTTTTTGAATAGAGAACAGGGTATCTCCCATCTTGCCTACGATAAGGAACTTTCTTTCTACAGCTCCGTAAAATCCGGAAATCTTGATGCGGTAAAGAAGATTATGCTCCCCCTGAAAAATGAATTTCTGGGCTGTCTGTCCCAGAATCCTGTGAGAAACCTTAAGTATCACCTTACCATTACCATTGCTCTTATCACCCGTTTTTGTATCGAAGGTGGTCTTCCGCCTGAAACCGCCTATACGCTGAGTGACATCTATATACAGCGCCTGGATTTATGCAATGAAGAAGCTGCAATCACAAAGCTCCACCAGGAGGTTGTCTTTGATTTCACAAACCGGATGCGTGAACTGAAAAAGAACTCTGTCATGCCACTTTCCATTGTAAAGTCAATGGATTACATCTATGAACATCTCCACGAAAAAATTCTTCTGGATACGCTTGCTGACCATGTAAATATAAACAAGTCATACCTGTGCAAGCTTTTCAAGTCTGAAACAGGTATGACTGTTGGAAATTACATTATGAAACTTAAGCTTGAAGCCGCAGGAAACATGCTGATATATACGGACTACTCCCCTGTGGAGATTGGAAACTATTTTTCCTTTTCATCCCACAGCCATTTTATAAAAGCATTCCGGCAGGCGACCGGAATGACGCCAAAGGAGTATCGTGAGAGAAACTATCGGAAGCATTTTGATGGTTGGGAAGGAAGCTGAAAATCTCTGCTATCTTGCTAAGTATAATACTCCACAATATCCTCCAACCTTTTTCTTGGACGCATCGATGGTTTTTCTGCCTTATAGCCTAATGCAATAGCACCCACTAATTCCGCATCCAATCCAATATACTCAATCAGTTTTTGATATGCAAAACAGGTATTGCCAATCCACAATGATCCAACATTTAATTTCTCTGCCTCTAACAACATATTTTCTATCGATGCACCGATCGACAGAAAATCATTCATTTCTGTAAACCTATCATCTGCATTTATCTGGGCAAAAGGTGATTTTCCATTTGTATTAAATACAATAATTACTATTGGAGCGCCCTCCATAATTCGCAGTGTATTGTAAGCATCCGGAATTCCACTAACAGATAAAGGAAGCTCTGGTTGCATTTCCTCGTTCTCAATGCCTTCCCTCATAATTGCAAGCAACTGCTCTTTCGCCTTTCCGCTATATACAAGATACTTCCAAGGCTGGCGGTTCTTGGCTGATGGTGCTACTCTTCCTGCATCTATTATCTGCTTCAAAATATTATTTGAAATTGGCTTTTCTTCATATTTTCGAATGCTACGACGAGTGTATATCGCTTCATTTTTCTGTACAGACAATTCTCTCCTCTCATACTCTTCAATCAGTTTCGGCTGTATCAATGGATATGTCCAGTTTTCTGGCAATTCATCCATAAGCACAACCTTCTCCATCTCACTATCCAGCTTACCAGAAAATTCTGATATTTCAGCATAACAAAGTAACCCGAAAGTTTCCTCGCCTATCTCATTTACTCGGTTCTTTCCCGTAACGGAATAGACACACACAGGCTTAATCTCAAAGCTGACCGCTCCTGTTTCTTCCTGTAACTCTCTTTTTGCCGTTTCAAGAATATCTTCGCCAGCTTCCCTATGTCCACCTGGTGCCTCATATGTATCACGTTCCTTATGCTTGCAAAATACCCATTTACCATTGCTTTTAGAAATGATGACAGCAAATTTTAGTAGGGAATCATCGACTGAGTCGTAAAATTTTACCTTTAACATTTCATCTTTTTCCTTGTTTTGTCCAATTTCTTCCATATATCCTGCAGTAATAATTCCGGCAGGCAAAGCTACAATTGCTATACCAAATAACGAACTAATCATTGTTATTACTTTTCCAATATCTGATACTGCATAAATATCTCCATATCCTACTGTTGTCAACGATACGGTCGCCCAATATATTGCATCAAAAAAATTATTATATGTATCCGGTTCTACATTAAACATTATTAATGCGGTAACGAGTATATATCCCACTGCCAAAATCGCTACTATGGCCAGACTATCTTTTTGTCTTTTAAATACTTTAACCAATATATCTACATTCTTAGAATAGCGAAAACCTTTAAACACCCGAAAAACTCTAAATGTCCTTATCAGTCTTGCTATCCTAAGCATCTTTATTCCTTTATTTACAACAATAAATGATGGTAATATCGATATCAAATCAATCAAAGCCATTACTGAGAAAGGATATAGCATAAATGATATTTTTCCTTTACCCAGTTTATAATCTGCCGTAATTAATCTTAGTAAATAATCAATGATAAAGATTGCAACAGTAATACCCTCCATCATATTAAAGACCCCATTTTCCTCTTTAAAAGCAAGTGGAATCAGGCTTATGACAATAACTATCATCATACAAACGTCATATATTTTGCTTATGCGATCCCTATCTTTACCTACTTCTATAATCTCATATATTCTTTTTCGCATTTTATCCCCTTACTCATTCTTATTCAGTCTACGATATCTGCAACTTCCATGCATTTTACCATAATATTGTAGCATCAAATGATTTTTTCTTCCACGATATTATTTATTAAACACAAAAAGCCCTTGCAAACATAACGTTTGCAAGGGTTTGAATTCTCCTGAAATAAATTGATTATCTCTTTGAGAACTGCGGCGCACGACGAGCTGCCTTTAAGCCGTACTTCTTTCTTTCCTTCATTCTTGGGTCTCTTGTTAAGAAACCTGCCTTCTTTAATGCTGGTCTGTATTCATCTGAATCAGCCTGAAGTAATGCTCTGGAGATACCATGTCTGATAGCACCAGCCTGACCTGTATATCCACCACCGTGAACATTTACTAAAACATCAAATTTATCAGCTGTTCCTGTTAATACAAGAGGCTGCTTAACGATAACCTTGAGGGTTTCAAGACCGAAATACTCATCAAGGCTTCTCTTATTAATTGTGACATTACCTGTACCAGGTACTAAGTATACTCTGGCGATACTCTTCTTTCTTCTGCCTGTTCCGTAGAACTTTGCGTTATTGCTCTTCTTAGCCATTGTTATTTCCTTCCTTTCGTTACCTTAATTAGAATGTTAATACTTCTGGCTTCTGAGCAGCCTGTTCATGCTCTGGTCCAGCGTATACGTGAAGCTTCTTGTACATTTCTCTTCCTAAAGGTCCCTTTGGAAGCATTCCCTTAACAGCAAGCTCGATAACTCTCTCCGGCTTCTTAGCCATCATTTCTCTAAGAGTTGTTTCCTTCATTCCACCAACATATTCAGAATGATTGTAGTAAATCTTCTGATCTAATTTTCTACCTGTAAGCTGAACCTTCTCAGCGTTTACTACGATAACATAGTCACCCATATCAAGGTTTGGTGTAAATTCAGGCTTGTTCTTACCTCTTAAAACGGCTGCAACCTGTGATGTCAAACGACCTAATGTATATTGTGATGCATCAACAACATACCATTTTCTCTCTACTGATGATGCACTAGGCATAAATGTCTTCATTGTTTACCTCCTGTAAATCTGTTAAATTAATGAGTAATATATGATAAATGTTCACTTCCGGGGCTTTGGCAGGAACATTTTCTTATACTGTCGCACTAAATGATTATATTACACGTTTCCGCGTGTGTCAACAAATTTTTTCCATTCTGGCAAAAAAAATTCTGGCAAAAAATTTAATTAATCTTTGGCATACCGAATTTCCACCAGGGTAAGACCCTTTGCTGGTGCCGTCGGTCCTGCCAGGGTACGCTCTCCCGTCTCTATGGCCTGCTTTATCGTGTCAGATGTTCTTTTATTAAACCCGGCTTCTATCAAGGTTCCTGCAATAATCCGCACCATATTATATAAAAAACCATTTCCGGTTACCCGTATGGTAATGAGTGTACCTTCCTCTGGCAGTCTTTCTTCCAGCACATCAATGGAATATATGGTTCGAACCGTACTTTCCGCCTGAGTTTTTATGCTGCAGAATCCTTTAAAATCATATTCACCAACCAGACATTCTGCCGCATGACGCATTTTATCAACGTCCGGGCATGTCCTTAAAAAGTGTGTGTGAAACCGGTACGACGGAAGCGGTATTCTCCGGCAGAGTATTTTATACTCATAGGTCTTTTCGCTAACACACTTTCTAGGATGAAAATCCTCCTCTACCTGAACGGAGGACTGCACAACAATATCCTCCGGAAGTCTGGCATTCAAAGCCATACAGATTTTTTCCGCAGGAATCCGGGTTGCAGTATCAAAAACAGCCACATTTCCCAGCGCATGTACACCGGAATCCGTCCTGCTTGCTCCAATAACATGGATATCTTCCTTAAAAAGGTCTGATAATGCTTTATCCAGTTCTCCCTCTACGGTAACTGCATTCGGCTGAATCTGCCAGCCGCAGTAATTAGTGCCGTCGTAAGCCACTCTAAGCATTACTCTCATTTTGCTCACCCTTATCCTAAATCCTGCTAATACAAATCATGGCTGCAAGATACACAAAAAGTATTGCATATGCCATGATATCGCGCTTTTTATATTTTAAAGGCTTCATCTTTGTTCTGCCGCTTCCACCGCGATAACATCTCGCTTCCATTGCCATGGCAAGGTCATTTGCCCTGCGGAAAGCTGAAATAAAAAGCGGAACCAGAAGAGGAACCATTGCCTTTGCTCTCTGAATAATATTTCCATGGTCAAAATCAGCACCTCTTGCAGTCTGAGCTTTCATGATTTTATCCGTTTCCTCAATCAGAATCGGAATAAACCGAAGTGCAATGGACATCATCATAGCAACTTCATGCACCGGTACACGAAAAATCTTTAAAAATCCAAGGCTTTTCTCCAGTCCATCCGTAAGATTATTTGGAGTGGTCGTCAGTGTCAGCAGTGAGGAACCAATAATCAGCATTAAAAGCCTGAAAATCATATAGAGTGCTGTTACAATTCCTTCCCATGTTATGGTTAATCTCCATAATGTGACCACCGGAGTTCCTGGTGTCAGGAAAAGATTAAATACTGCACTGAATATTAAAATAAATAGAACTGCTTTTAATCCCTTTACAATAAACCGGAACGGAACCTTTGAAATTTTAATCATTGCCGCCAGAAACATTGCTGCAAAAAGATATAAAGGAACGCTCTTCCCAATAAAAAGTGAAATCAGAAAAATTACGGTTCCAGCCAGCTTAACTCTTGGGTCCAGCTTATGAATGACAGAATCTGTCTGATAATATTGTCCAATCGTTATGTCTCTAATCATCGAATCACCTTTAACAATTCTTCTCTTGCTTCTTCTACGGTTGTTACATCCAGCGGAACATTCATTCCACGTTTCCGCAATTCTGCCATGAGATACGTTACCTGCGGTGCTGCAAGTCCAACTGCTTCCAGCTCCTTATAATGTGTAAAAACCTTTTTCGGCTCATCATCATATAATAACTCACCATGATTCATTACCATGATTCTTCCCACATATTTCGCCACATCTTCCATGCTATGTGATACCAGAATAACTGTTATTCCAGTATCTGCATGCAGTTTTGCAAGATAATCCAAAATTTCATCCCGACCTCTTGGGTCAAGTCCTGCTGTCGGTTCATCCAGAATCAGCACATCCGGTTTCATTGCCAGAACACCGGCAATCGCAACACGCCTTTTCTGTCCACCCGATAGTTCAAATGGAGACTGATAGTAAAGATTTTCCTCCAACCCTACCTGTCTTAGTGCCTCAAATGCGCGAAACTCAGCATCCTTCTTGGATAAGCCCTGATTTAACGGGCCAAAACAGACATCCTTAAAAATATCTGTCTCAAATAATTGATGCTCCGGATACTGAAACACCAGCCCCACATGATTTCTCAGTGTCCGCATGTCATATTCCGGATCATAAATATCCTGTCCGTTATAATAAATCGTTCCGGTGGTTGCCTTAACAAGTCCATTCAAATGTTGAATCAGGGTTGATTTCCCCGAACCGGTATGACCAATCAGTCCAATAAACTCTCCATCTTCAATGGCAAAACTGACATTTTTTAACGCATATGTTTCCTGTCCTGAACCCTTGTCATAGGTATAATTAATCTTATCTGCTATAATTGACATATTGCATCCACCAATTCTTCTATCGTAAGTATTCCCTCTGAAAGCGGAACACCTTTTTTCTTCAACTCATGAGCAAGCTGTGTAACCTGCGGTACATCCAGCCTAAGCTCCTTTAACTTTTCCACCCGGGAAAAAATTTCCCGCGGAGTTCCGTCCATGACGACGCTTCCTTCATCCATAACAATCACACGGTTCGCATCCACTACTTCATCCATGTAGTGAGTAATCAGAATAACTGTCACATTTTCTTTTTCATTTAATTCATGTAAAGTCCGGATTACTTCTTTTCTGCCATTCGGATCAAGCATTGCCGTTGGTTCATCCAGAACAATACACTTTGGCTTCATTGCAACAATACCCGCAATTGCTACTCGCTGCTTCTGCCCACCAGATAAACGATTTGGAGAGGCATCTCTAAATTCATACATTCCAACTGCTTTCAATGCCTTGTCGACACGTACCCATATTTCTTCTGTAGGAACTCCCATGTTTTCCGGTCCAAATCCCACATCTTCTTCCACAACCGTCCCAATAATCTGATTATCAGGATTCTGAAAAACCATCCCGGCCGTCTGTCGGATATCCCACAATTTATCTTCATCTGTGGTATCCATTCCATCCACCCAGACAGTACCTTCTGTTGGGATTAAAAGCGAATTCAAATGCTTTGCAAAGGTTGACTTTCCGGAACCATTATGTCCCAGAATTGCAACAAAATCACCCTGTTTAATGGATAGATTTATATTTTTTACCGCATTGACAATTCCATCTACGTTTCCTTCTTCATCCCTGCGTATATAATCAAAAGATAATTCCTTTGTTTTAACAATATCCATCCATTCACATCCCTTCTTAATACAAAAACCCATCCTAAGCCAGATGGGTTTTCACATTAACCAATTTATTAAACTAACTCAATCAGAACCTGCATTGCTGCATCACCCTTACGAAGACCAATCTTAGTGATTCTTGTATAACCACCCTTACGGTCAGCGTACTTTGGAGCGATTTCATCAAATAACTTAGCTACCAGATCAACCTGCTTTGTATTCTTCTTTCTTCCTGCGCCTGCAGCCGGAACTTCCTTAACCGGATACAGTACCTGAAGCATCTGATGTCTTGCATGAAGTCTGGAAGGCATATCCTTCTTGATTGACTTTTCTACGTTGTCATATACAGTAACTTTCTTACCATCAACAACTTCCTTTACTCTCTTGCCATTTGCATCCTTACGTGCAACCTTTGCAGTAACAGTAACGGTTTCAAAGTTATCTCTTTCCTTAACAGCTAAAGTAATTAACTTTTCAGCCTGCTTACGAATTTCTTTTGCTCTTGCTTCTGTTGTAACAATCTTACCATTATTGATTAAAGCTGTTACCTGGCTTCTGATTAAAGCCTTTCTCTGGTCAGATGTTCTTCCCAGCTTTCTGTATTCTGCCATTTTAATTTACCTCCATAGTTGGGCGGTTCTACCGCCATTTGTGGAACATATTTCTATGCTCATCGGTCTTATTAGTAATATGTCTGCATAAAGCCCGCCACATTATGACAGATTCATGCAGAGGTATACATACAAGCTTGAAGTTCCATTGGAACTTCAAGCACATAGGTATCTTAATCTTCGCTCTGGTTTAAGGATAAACCAAGTTCTTTTAACTTTGCTAATACTTCTTCCAAAGACTTGCGACCAAGGTTACGAACCTTCATCATGTCCTCAGATGTTCTGTTGCAAAGCTCTTCAACAGTATTGATGCCAGCTCTCTTCAAGCAGTTATGTGAACGTACTGAAAGCTCTAATTCATCAATGCTCATTTCAAGCACTTTCTCTTTCTCATTGTCTTCCTTCTCTACCATAACGTCTACAGACTTGGCATTTTCGGATAAGTCAATGAACAGACTCAAATGCTCGCTAAGTACCTTAGCTGCAAGGCTTACAGCCTCGTCCGGTGCCAAAGTACCATTTGTAAATACATCTAATGTAAGCTTATCGTAATCTGTAATCTGTCCTACACGAGTGTTCTGTACAGATAAGTTTACTCTCTCGACTGGTGTATAGATAGAATCAATAGAAATCACACCAACAGGCATATTTTCTGTCTTGTTCTTATCAGAACTTACATATCCTCTGCCCTTTGTAATGGTTAATTCCATAAAAAGCTTGCAATCAACACCACCATTTAATGTAGCGATTACCTGTTCCGGATTAATGATCTCAATATCTGAATCAGCCTGGATATCAGCACCCGTAACTACGCCTTCACGACCTTCCACTTCAATGTAAGCAGTCTTTGGCTCGTTGGAATCGCTGGTATTCTTAATTGCTAATTCCTTGATATTCATGATAATCTCAGTTACATCTTCCTTGATTCCAGGAATGGAACTGAACTCATGTAAAACACCATCAATTTTAATCTGGCTAACGGCAGCACCCGGTAATGAAGAAAGCATAATTCTTCTTAAAGAGTTACCAAGTGTTGTACCATAACCTCTCTCAAGTGGTTCTACAACAAATCTTCCATACTTCTTGTCTTCAGAGATCTCTTCAATCTCAATTTTGGGTTTTTCAAAATCGAACACAATAAGCCCCTCCTTTTGGGTATGGTTGGCTAATCCTTACGGATTACTTTGAGTATAACTCGACGATAAGCATCTCGTTAACTGGAACATCTATAACTTCTCTTGTAGGTAAGTTCTTTACTACACCCTTAAGATTTTCTACATCAGCATCAAGCCATTCTGGAACAACTCTTCCTGCTGTTGCATCTAAGATTTCCTTATATCTTACTGAATCCTTTGACTTTTCTCTGATTTCAACTGTATCACCAGCTTTGATTAAATAAGATGGAACATTAACACTCTGTCCATTTACTAATACCTGCTTATGACTAACAATCTGTCTTGCTTCTCTTCTTGTTCTTGCAAATCCTAAACGGAAAATTACATTATCAAGTCTTCTTTCAAGAAGAATCATAAGATTCTCACCGGACATGCCGTTCATCTTTTCAGCCTTTTCAAAGTAGTTTCTGAAAGGCTTCTCTAATACGCCGTAGATAAACTTAGCCTTCTGCTTTTCTCTAAGCTGTAAGCCATATTCGCTTACCTTCTTACCAGCGTTTCTTGATTTTCTATTTGATTTCTTATTTACGCCTAAATAAAATGGATCTAAATCAAGTGATCTACATCTTTTTAAAACAGGAACTCTGTTTATAGCCATCTTAACTGCACCTCCTATTAAACTCTTCTACGCTTTGGTGGACGACATCCGTTATGTGGAACTGGTGTTACATCCTTAATACTAACAACTTCAAGACCACAAGCCTGAAGAGCACGAATTGCTGCTTCTCTACCTGAACCTGGTCCCTTAACCATAACGTCAACTGATTTTAATCCGTGAACCAAAGCTGCCTTTGTAGCAGTTTCTGCTGCCATCTGAGCTGCATAAGGAGTAGATTTTCTTGAACCTCTAAATCCCAGACCACCGGCACTTGCCCATGATAATGCATTACCTTCTGTATCAGTAAGTGTAACGATTGTATTATTAAAAGATGACTGGATATGTGCCTGTCCTCGTTCAACGTTTTTCTTAACACGCTTTTTTGTCACTTTTTTTGTAACTTTTTGAGCCATTTTCTAAACTAACCTCCCTTATGGGTACCCTTTACGGGTCACAACTATTTATTATTATTTCTTCTTATTTGCAACTGTCTTCTTTGGACCCTTACGAGTTCTTGCATTTGTCTTAGTCTTCTGACCTCTTACAGGCAGACCCTTTCTATGACGAATACCTCTGTAGCATCCAATTTCCTGTAATCTCTTGATATTCAGGGCAACTTCTCTTCTTAAATCACCTTCTACAAGGATTTCGTGAGCTTCCATAGCCTTCTGAATCTTAATAACTTCGTCGTCTGTTAAATCCTTTACACGAGTATCTGGATTTACTCCTGCTTCAGCAAGAAGACGGTTTGAAGTAACTCTACCTATACCATAAATATAAGTAAGACCAATTTCAATACGTTTTTCTCTTGGTAAGTCCACACCAGCGATACGAGCCATGCGTATTACACCTCCATTAGTTATTCTTCCGTAAGGAACACATATCGCAGCCCACCCGTTCCGGATGTCTGAAATGTTGTGCGTACACATTCCTTATCTATTCTTTGTTTCATATATATTTATAAAATGATAGCAATTCACACCACATATTAACAACGACGCCTGGTGTTTCATTGCTGCAGCCGCATTACAATTCATCTCTGGAAACTGCTAAATTTTTCCAAAGATTACAACGCAAAAACAAGAGAAGCCCTATTTTACTTCCCTTTTGGTAAATTAACCCTGTCTTTGCTTGTGCTTAGGATTCTCACAGATTACTCTGATAGCTCCCTTTCTCTTAATAATCTTGCATTTTTCGCAAATAGGCTTTACAGATGATCTAACCTTCACAGTAATTCTCCTTTCCCAAAAAAGTACGCTTTACATTATATCAGACACTTTGTAAAATGGCAAGCATTACTTTTGAAAAAATTTTGTTATTATTATTTATCTCTCCAGATGATTCTTCCCTTGGTTAAATCATATGGGGAAAGTTCTATAGTTACCTTATCACCAGGCAAGATACGAATGTAATTCATCCTTAACTTACCGCTGATATGAGCCAGTACCTTATGCCCGTTTTCCAGTTCAACCTGAAACATTGCATTTGGTAATTTCTCAATTACTGTTCCTTCGATTTCAATAACGTCTGACTTTGACATATTAACCTCCTCTTAATTCCCTGCCTTATAATCTTTAATGGCTTTTTTGATGTCTTCGTTTTTTAATAAATTGTTCTGCTCTAATTTTTCACCAATTACCGGATCCATATAACCAATCCGCTGAATATGTTTGATTTTTTTCTTTTTTGGCTTCTCAATTGTTTTCAGCCTTCCATCTGCCAGATATACATATTCCTTATCACAATCTATTATTACATAAATCTGATCTGCATCGTGACCGGCCTTGGATTTTGCAAATGTTCCTATATTAATATCCATGGTTCCTCCATCTTATCGAAGTGATAATATTTCAGGTTCACCATCTGTAATCAGCACTGTATTTTCATAATGTGCCGATAAGGAACCATCTGTTGTTACAACCGTCCACTCATCATCAAGCCATCTTACGTTATATTGGCCTGCATTAATCATTGGTTCAATGGCTAAAGTCATCCCAGCCTTCAGCCTCATGCCTCTCGTTTCCTGCTTGAAATTCGGCACCTGTGGATCTTCATGAAGAGCACTTCCCACACCATGTCCCACCAAATCTCTTACTACCCCAAAGCCAAAGCTTTCTGCATAGTTTCCGATTGCTGTGGATATTTCATGTAAATGGCACCCTTCCCTGGCATATTTAATGCCTTCAAAGAAACACTGTTTTGTTACCTCTATTAATTTTCTGGCATCTTCGCTTATTGTACCAACTCCATATGTTCTTGCGGCATCAGAGTGATAACCCTTATATATAACACCCGCATCCAGACTCACAATATCTCCCTCATGCAAAATACGTTTCTTGCTGGGAATTCCATGAACAACTTCGTCGTTTACAGAAACACATATTGATGCCGGATATCCGTTATACCCAAGGAAAGACGGAGTACAACCATAACTTTCAATAAGCTGCCTGCCCTTTCTGTCAATATCCAAAGTTGTAATTCCCGGTTTTATCATTCTGCCAAGTTCCTCATGCACTTCAAAGAGGATTTTTCCTGCTTCTCGCATAAGTTCAATTTCCCGTTCTGACTTAATTGACACTGACATAATAATTATTCTCCAAGAATTTCAACAATTGCAGTAAACACATCGTTCATGTCCACTGTTCCATCAACTTCTTTTAATACACCCTTCTTACCGTAATAGTCAATAAGAGGCTGTGTCTGCTCATGATATACCTTAAGACGCTTTTCTACAGTTTCCGGCTTGTCATCATCTCTTAAAATTAATTCCTTGCCGCATCTGTCACAAATTCCTTCGGTCTTTGTCGGATTATAAACGATATGGTACGTAGCACCACATCCAACACATGCCCGGCGTCCGGACATACGTCTTACGATATTTTCATCTGGTACTTCTACATTAATTGCATAATCTACCTTTTCACCGATTGCATTTAATGCCTTATCAAGAGCCTCAGCCTGTGGTATTGTTCTTGGAAAACCATCCAGAACATAACCATTTGCACAATCAGCTTCCTGAAAACGATCCATGATTAAATCTACTACTAATTCATCCGGAACAAGAAGTCCCTGATCCATATATGTCTTGGCTTTCTTACCAAGTTCTGTTCCATTCTTAATATTTGCACGGAAAATGTCTCCTGTGGAGATATGCGGAATGGAATACTTATCTGCTATCATCTTTGCCTGTGTACCCTTGCCGGCACCAGGTGCTCCCAACATAATAATCTTCATAATTCTGCATCTGCCTTTCACGGAATGTGTAATAATCTTAAAGCCAGAAAAACTCGCCTGGCCGAAACCAGGCAAGTTGTCTGCTAATTAGTCATTTAAAAATCCCTTGTAATTTCTTACCAGCATCTGGGATTCAATTGCTTTCAGTGTTTCAAGGATAACACCAACAATAATGATGATGGATGTACCACTAAATGACACACTTGCCTTAAATACACCTGAGAAGAAGATTGGAACTACTGCAACAATAATCAGTCCACATGCGCCAATGAAGATTATGTAATTAAGAATCTTATTTAAATAATCTGAGGTTGGCTTTCCAGGACGAATACCCGGAATAAATCCACCGCTCTTCTTCATGTTATTTGCAATCTCCAGTGGATTAAAGGTAATGGATGTATAGAAGTATGCAAAGAATACTACTAATACAATATATACGATTAAACCGATGGAATACTTTGGATACTGTGGGTTGCACCAATATGATGAACTTAAGTATCTCGCCCATTCTGCACCATTTGCATTAAAAAACTGGGCAATAATAACTGGTGTGGATAATAATGATGAAGCAAAGATGACAGGAATTACACCAGCTGTATTAACCTTAAGCGGTATAACTGACTGCTGTCCACCAGCAGACTTTCTACCTACAATTTTCTGTGAGTACTGTACCGGAATCTTACGTACGCCATCCTGAAGAATACATACGAATACTACCATTGCAATAATTACTGCAAGGATAATTACTGCAGCCAGTACTCCTCTTGCTACATCCTTTGATAATACAAAGTCATTGAACAGTCTTACCATGTCTTCCGGAATTCTGGAAACGATGTTAAATAACAGTACAATTGAAATACCGTTTCCAACACCTTTTTCTGTAATTCTTTCACCAATCCACATAAGCATTGCAGAACCGGCTGTTAACGTAACAATGATTACAATAACAGACCATACATATTTTCCAGTACTCATTGTGGCATAGCCTTTGATAAGACCCTGTCCGCCAAACCCTACTGCCATTGCCGTACTCTCAATCAAAGCAAGAGCAACGGTAAGGTAACGGGTAATTTCTGCAATCTTCTTTCTTCCATCTTCGCCTTCCTTCTGCATTTCCTCAAGTTTTGGAATTGCAATGGTCATAAGCTGCATGATAATGGAAGATGTAATGTATGGTGTAATGCTCAATGCAAATACGGACATTGATAAGAATGATCCACCGGTAAATGCATCCAGAAAACTAAATGCATCTCCGGCTGAGCCAAACAATGTACTAAAATAAGTTGTATCAACTCCCGGAATAGGAAGCAAGCTTCCTATTCTTATCACAACTAACATTAAGAATGTATATATGAGTTTCTTTCTTATATCCTTAATTTTTAATGCGTTACGGAGTGTTTTTAACATTAGATCACCTCACAAGAACCACCAACAGCTTCAATCTTTTCTTTCGCTGATGCACTAAAAGCATTTGCCTTAACGTTGAGTTTCTTAGTTAATTCGCCATTACCAAGAATCTTAACACCATCCTTTGGATTTGAAACGATACCAGCTTCCATTAATGTTTCAACAGATACTTCTGTACCATTCTCGAATGCCTCAAGAGCACTAACATTGATGCCGATGATTTCCTTGTAATTTCTGTTTGTGAATCCTCTCTTCGGAATTCTTCTGTATAATGGCATCTGACCACCTTCGAATCCTGGTCTTGGAGCTCCTGAACGAGCCTTCTGACCCTTGTGACCCTTACCAGCTGTCTTACCATTTCCTGAACCGTGTCCACGGCCTCTTCTGAAATTATCGCTCTGTACTGAACCAGCAGCAGGCGTTAAATTTGATAAGTCCATCTTTATCCTCCTTATTCAAATCATTAGATTTCTTCTACTTTTACTAAGTGTCTAACTCTCTGAATCATGCCTCTTGTTGCAGCATTATCAGGTAATTCAACAGTCTTATGCAGTTTCTTTAAGCCAAGAGCTTCAACTGTTTTAACCTGCTTAGGTACTGCACCAATAGTAGACTTAACTAAAGTAATTTTTAATTTTTCTGCCATTTTTAGTCCCTCCCTAATTAGTTATAAAGCTCATCAACTGACTTACCACGAAGTCTTGCAACTTCTTCCGGAGTCTTTAACTGGCTTAAACCAGCAATTGTTGCATATACAACATTCTGCTTATTGTTTGAGCCAAGTGACTTTGTACGAATATTCTTGATACCTGCAAGTTCGATAACGGAACGGGCAGGACCACCTGCGATAACACCAGTACCTTCTGGTGCTCTCTTTAATAACACATTAGCACTTCCAAACTTACCAACAAAGTCATGTGGAATGCTTAAATTCTCATCAACAGGTACAGAAACCAGATGTTTGATGGCATCTTCTTTTCCCTTGCGGATTGCTTCAGGAACTTCAGCAGCCTTACCAATACCTGCACCAACGTGACCGTTGCCGTCACCAACAACTACCAATGCTGAAAAGCGCATGTTACGTCCACCCTTTACAACCTTAGTTACACGCTTGATTGATACTACTTTTTCTGTAATTTCTAACTGACTAGCATCAATTATTGTACGTTTCATGTATGTTTCTCCTCCCTGCTTAGAATTCAAGGCCAGCTTCTCTTGCTGCCTCTGCTAATGCTTTTACTTTACCCTGATATATGAAACCGCCTCTATCATAGACAACAGTTGTGATACCCTTTTCCAAGGCTCTCTTTGCAATTACAGTTCCTAAGTATGCTGCTGCTGCAACATCATTCGTCTTTGTAAGCTCAGCCTTAACATCTTTTTCAAGAGTTGATGCTGCTACAAGTGTATTGCCAACTGTATCGTCGATAATCTGAGCGTACATATGATTATTACTTCTGAACACTGCCAAACGTGGTCTTTCAGCTGTACCACTGAAACGATTACGTAATTTCATGTGTTTCTTTTCACGAACTTCTGCTCTTGATTTCTTACTAACCATTTTTGTTCACTCCTTTAATTATTTCTTACCAGTCTTACCAACTTTACGTCTGATCACTTCATCAGCATACTTGATACCCTTGCCCTTATATGGTTCAGGTCCTCTCTTAGCTCTGATTTCAGCAGCGTACTGGCCAACCTTTTCTTTATCGATACCCTTTACAGTAATCTTGTTATCCTGAACAACAGACTCAAGACCTTCTGGATCTGTCATTTCTACCGGATGTGAATATCCAAGTGACAATACTAAAGTCTTTCCATTTTTCTGTGCCTTATAACCAACACCGTTTACTTCAAGAACCTTCTCGTAACCATCTGTTACACCAACAACCATGTTGTTAATTAATGTTCTTGTTAATCCGTGTAAGGACTTCATTTTCTTTAAGTCATTCGGTCTGGATACAACAATCTCAGAACCTTCAACCTTTATTTCCATTTCCGCAGGTAAAACTCTTTCAAGTGTTCCCTTTGGTCCTTTTACAGTCACTTTATTATTTTCTGCTAAATCAACTGTTACACCAGCTGGAATAGCGATAGGCATTCTTCCTATACGTGACATGCCGTGCACCTCCTAAATTCATTGGGATTAATATTTATCTTTTTTAAATTACCAAACAAATGCAAGAACTTCGCCACCAACATTCAGCTTTCTTGCTTCCTTGTCAGTAATTACGCCCTGGTTTGTTGAAATAATTGCAATACCTAAGCCGCCAAGAACCTTTGGAAGTTCGTCCTTACCGGCATATACACGAAGACCTGGCTTTGAAATTCTCTTAATACCAGAAATGATCTTCTCATTTTTATCTTTACCGTATTTTAATGTAATACGAATGTCCTTGAAGTTACCATTATCAACAAGTTCAAAGCTCTTGATATATCCTTCGTTTAAAAGGATTTCAGCGATAGAAACCTTCATCTTAGATGCAGGAACATCAACTGTATCATGCTTAGCTGTATTAGCATTACGGATTCTTGTAAGCATATCTGCAATTGGATCTGTCATTTTATCATTTCCTCCTTATAATCTATTGAAGACTTACCAAGATGCTTTCTTAACACCTGGAATCTGTCCCTTATATGCTAATTCACGGAAGCAAATTCTGCAGATTCCGTATTTTTTTAAGTAAGCATGTGGACGACCACATATTCTACAACGAGTATAAGCTCTTGTTGAAAACTTTGGTTTACGCTGCTGCTTTACTTTCATTGAAGTCTTAGCCATGGAATTTCCCTCCTATAATTATTTCTTAAATGGCATATTGAATAATCTTAATAACTCACGTGCTTCTTCATCGGTCTTGGCTGTAGTAACAATAATTACATCCATACCACGAACCTTGTCAATCTTATCATATTCAATTTCTGGGAAGATAATCTGCTCCTTAATACCAAGTGCATAGTTACCTCTTCCATCAAAAGAATCAGCGCTCACGCCTCTAAAGTCACGTACACGTGGTAATGCAAGATTTACTAAACGATCCAGGAATTCGTACATCTTCTCGTTACGTAATGTAACCTTACATCCGATTGGCATACCCTCACGAATCTTGAAGTTAGCTACTGAATTCTTAGCCTTTGTTAAAACTGCCTTCTGTCCGGCGATGGTTTCCATTTCCTTTACAGCAACATCTAAAATCTTAGCGTTATCCTTAGCTTCGCCGACACCCATGTTGATTACAATCTTATCAAGCTTTGGTACTTCCATGATATTCTTGTAACCAAATTTTTTCATCATAGCGTCTACTATTTCATTTCTGTATAAATCTTTAAGTCTACTCACTTTTCATAGCCTCCTTCCTCAATTATTCGATAACTTCGCCAGTTGACTTTGCAACACGAACTTTTTTAAGGCCATCTTTACCTTCTACGAACTTATAACCAATCTTTGTTGGCTGTCCCTTATATAAATACATAATGTTGGAAATATCAATTGGGCTTTCCTGATGAATAATACCGCCCTGCTGGTTTGACATGCTTGGCTTAGCATGCTTGGTAACCATGTTGATACCTTCAACGATTGCTGTATGGTTCTTAGCATTGATTGAAACAACTTTTCCTTCTTTGCCCTTGTCTTTACCTGCGATTACTTTAACTAAATCGCCTTTTTTAATTCTAACAGCTGACATGGTGTACCTCCTATAATACTTCCGGAGCAAGAGAAACAATCTTCATGAACTGCTTATCTCTTAACTCTCTTGCTACTGGTCCAAAAATACGGGTTCCTCTTGGGTTCTTGTCTTCCTTAATAATTACAGCAGCATTTTCATCAAATTTAATATAAGAACCGTCCTTACGACGAGCACCTTTTACTGTACGTACAACTACGGCCTTAACAACATCGCCCTTCTTTACAACGCCGCCTGGTGTTGCATCTTTAACAGAAGCAACGATAACATCGCCGATATTTGCATATCTTCTAGTAGATCCGCCTAATACTCTAATGCAAAGGAGCTCCTTAGCACCAGTATTATCAGCAACCTTCAGTCTAGTTTCCTGTTGTATCATAATACTACTCCTTTCAGTAATATTTCAATTATTTTGCTCTACTAATAAGTTCAACAAATCTCCATCTCTTATCCTTAGATAAAGGTCTTGTTTCCATTACTTTTACAACGTCACCGATTAAACATTCATTGTTTTCATCATGTGCCTTTAATTTATATGTTCTCTTTACAATCTTGTTATATAAAGGATGCTTTACGTGATCTTCTACAGCAACAACGATTGTCTTATCCATTTTATTACTTACAACTCGGCCTGTACGAGTTTTTCTTAAATTTCTTTCCACAACAATTCTCCTTTCTCGCAATAACATCAATTATGCAAATAAATTAGTTAGCCTGTTCAGCCATGATTGTCTGAATTCTGGCAATGTTCTTTCTAACTTCTTTAATTCTGCTTGTGTTATCTAACTGATTTGTTGCGTTCTGGAATCTTAAATTGAAAAGTTCCTTTTTAGCAGCTACTAATTCTTCATTTAATTCTGCAGCTGATTTTGATCTTAAATCTTCTACATACTTATTAATTTTCACTGTTATCACCGCCTTCTAATTCTGCACGTGAAGCAATCTTGCACTTGCAAGGAAGTTTGTGCATTGCGAGACGTAATGCTTCTCTTGCTGTTTCTTCTGAAACACCAGCGATTTCAAACATTACACGTCCTGGTTTAACTACTGCAACCCAACAATCCAAGCTACCTTTACCTTTACCCATACGAACACCGATAGGCTTTAATGTAACTGGCTTATCCGGGAAAATCTTAATCCAAACCTTACCACCACGCTTGATGTAACGTGTCATGGCAATTCTGGCTGCTTCAATCTGATTTGACTTAATCCAACATGGTTCCATAGCAATGATACCATATTCACCCTGGTTGATTACATTGCCTCTGGTAGCCTTACCAGCCATTGAACCACGGAACTGCTTACGATGTTTAACTCTCTTAGGTAATAACATTACTGCTCGCTCCCTTCCTTAACTGACTTGGTTGGAAGAACTTCACCCTTATAAATCCAAACCTTAACGCCTAACTTACCATATGTTGTATCTGCTTCTGCAAAACCATAGTCGATGTCAGCACGTAATGTCTGAAGAGGAATTGTTCCTTCACTGTAGAATTCTGTACGAGCCATATCAGCTCCGCCTAAACGTCCTGAAACAGCTGCCTTAATTCCTTTTGCCTTAGCCTTCATTGTTCTAGACATTGCAGACTTCATTGCTCTTCTGAAAGAGATACGGTTCTCTAACTGAGCAGCAATATTTTCAGCAACAAGCTGTGCATCTGTATCTGGTCTCTTAACTTCCTTAATGTCTAAAACTAACTTCTTGTCTGTAAATTTCTGAATTTCTTTCTTTAATACCTCAATATCAGCACCGCCCTTACCGATAACAACACCTGGCTTAGCTGTATGGATAATAACCTTTAATCTGTCAGTAGGTCTTTCAATTTCGATTTTTGAAATACCAGCTGAGTATAACTTTTCCTTCAGGAATTTTCTAATTTTATAGTCTTCAACAAGGTTGTCTGCAAAATCAGCCTCTGCATACCACTTTGAATCCCAATCCTTGATTACGCCGACTCTTATTCCATGTGGATTTACTTTCTGTCCCATTGTAATCTCCTTTCCATTACCTTTACATATACGATGAAAATTATCTCTCGTTAAGAACAACAGTGATGTGGCTGTTTCTCTTTAAGATTCTGTAAGCCCTGCCCTGTGCTCTTGGATGAATTCTCTTCATTGTAGGAGCCTGGTTAGCATAGCACTCTTCAACATAAAGCTTGCTACGGTCCATGCCATTATTGTTCTCTGCATTTGCAGCAGCTGATTCTAATAACTTCTTTATTAAAGAGGAAGCGTATCTTGGACTGTAAGTAACAATACCTAATGCAGTCTCCAAATCCTTGCCTCTAATCGCGTCTAATACGAAACATGCCTTCTGTACAGATACTCTAGCATAAGATAACTTAGCTGATGGTCTTGTATCCTTAACGGCATTTCTCTCTCTTTTAATTTTGGATCTATGTCCCTTAGCCATGGATTAAACCTCCTTTCGAATATCGCAAATTAACGCTTTGTTTTCTTTTCGTCTTTACCATGTCCTCTGAATGTTCTTGTGGCAACAAACTCACCGAGCTTATGTCCTACCATGTCTTCTGTGATATAAACAGGTACATGTCTTCTGCCATCATGAACTGCAATTGTATGTCCAACCATCTGTGGGAAGATTGTGGAACGTCTTGACCAGGTCTTAACAACCTGCTTGCTTCCTGAAGCGTTCAATGCATCAATCTTCTTAAGCAAATGTGCATCTGCAAATGGTCCTTTTTTAAGTGAACGAGCCATTGGTTCTCCTCCTTATAACCTTTATAAATTATTTAATGCCTTTACCGTCTCTTCTTCTTACAATAAGCTTGTTAGACTGCTTATTCTTCTTTCTGGTCTTTAAGCCAAGTGCTGGTTTACCCCAAGGTGTTACAGGGCCTGGGCGTCCAACAGAACACTTACCTTCACCACCACCGTGTGGATGGTCATTAGGGTTCATTACAGAACCACGAACAGTCGGTCTGATGCCCATATGGCGCTTACGTCCAGCCTTACCAATGTTTACAAGGTTATGGTCTGCATTTCCAACTACACCGATTGTTGCACGGCAGTTGATTGGAACCATTCTCATTTCGCCGGATGGTAATCTAAGTGTTGCATACTTACCTTCCTTAGCCATTAACTGAGCTGCATTACCAGCAGAACGAACTAACTGTCCACCCTTTCCTGGATGTAACTCAATATTGTGTACTTCTGTACCTACCGGAATTTCAGACAGTGGTAAGCAGTTACCAACTCTGATTTCTGCTTCTGCACCATTCATGACTGTCATTCCATCTGTTAATCCCTGTGGTGCAAGGATATATGCTTTCTCGCCGTCTGCATAGCAGATTAAAGCGATGTTTGCTGTTCTGTTTGGATCGTATTCAATTCCGATAACCTTTGCCGGAATTCCATCCTTACCGTTTCTCTTGAAATCGATAATTCTATATTTTTTCTTAGCTCCGCCTCCGCGGTGTCTTACAGTGATCTTACCCTGATTGTTACGACCAGAATTCTTCTTTAAGGAAACTACCAGTGACTTTTCTGGAGTACTCTTGGTAATTTCAGAGAAATCAGAACCTGTCATATTTCTTCTAGAAGGTGTATATGGGTTATATGTCTTAATTCCCATTTCGTTGTCACTCCTTTCATGTGTATCGGCATAATATTGTTTTCTATGCCCTTCTATCTAATCTTAGAGACCTTCAAAAATCTCAATATCCTTGCTGTCAGCCGTTAACTTAACAATAGCCTTCTTTGTCTTAACTGTCTTGCCAAATGTCATTCCTCTTCTCTTGGTCTTACCTTCACAGTTCATTGTGTTAACGCTTGCAACCTTAGTTCCTTCGAACATCTTTTCAACAGCTTCCTTAATCATTGTCTTGTTAGCTTCCGGATGTACAAGGAAAGTATACTTCTTATCTGCCATGTCTGCCATGGACTTTTCAGTCACAACTGGCTTGAGGATTACATCATAATACTGTACGTTTGCCATTATGCATACACCTCCTCGATTGTTGCAACAGCTGCCTTTGTAACTAACAATGTATCATACTTTAAGATATCGTATACATTGATTTCGTTTGTCTGAGCTGTCTTTACTGTAGGAATATTTCTTGCTGATAAAATAACATTGGAATCAACATCATTTAAAACAACAAGTGCCTTATCAACCTTTAAGTTGTTCATGACTTCCACGAACTTCTTTGTCTTGATTTCATCAAACTTTAATTCATCAACAACAACCATCTTGTTTTCAAGAACTCTTGATGTTAATGCTGAAAGAAGAGCTGCCCTCTTTTCTTTCTTGTTTAACTTGAAAGAATAATCTCTTGGCTTTGGTGCGAATACAACTCCGCCGCCCTTCCACTGTGGAGCTCTGGTTGAACCCTGTCTTGCATGACCGGTTCCCTTCTGTCTCCAAGGTCTTCCCCGGCCACCAGATACTTCAGAACGAGTCTTTGCGCTCTGTGTTCCCTGACGATTATTTGCGAGCTGGCTTACAACTGCCATGTGTACAAGATGTTCATTTACTTCTACACCAAATACAGCATCGTTAAGCTCCATTGTGCCAACTTCTTTGCCTTCCATATTGTAAACAGATACGTTTGCCATCTGTGTGTTCCTCCTTCCTTAATAAGAACTAAATATCAGTCTTAACTGTTTCCTTAAGTGTTACTAATGCTTTCTTAGGACCAGGTACTGCACCCTTAACTAAGATTAAGTTGTTCTCTGCATCAACCTTAACAACCTCAAGATTCTGGATTGTAATCTTCTTACCACCCATCTGGCCAGGCATTCCCTTGCCCTTAAATACTCTACCCGGAGTAGTTGCAGAACCATTGGAACCCTGATGTCTGTGGAACTTGGAACCATGAGCCATAGGTCCTCTGGACTGGCCTAATCTCTTGATTGCGCCCTGGAATCCCTTACCCTTTGAAATTGCGGATGCATCAATGTGATCACCTGCTGCGAAGATATCTGCCTTGATTTCATCCTTAACAGAATACTCTTCAGCATTTTCAAATCTGAACTCCTTAAGGAATCTCTTATAAGAAACACCTGCTTTGTCATAATGTCCCTTTGTTGGCTTGTTTACTAACTTTTCCTTCTTGTCAGCAAAACCAACCTGAACTGCACTGTATCCATCATTTTCAACTGTCTTAACCTGTGTTACCACACAAGGCCCAGCCTGCAATACAGTAACCGGAGTTAAAACTCCGTCTTCATTGAAGATTTGAGTCATTCCGACTTTTGTCGCTAAAATCGCTTTCTTCATTCTTGCTTCCTCCTGTTTAATCTACAGCGGATTAGAACTTTCGTCCTAATCATCCTAGAACAGTCAATATAAGTGGAACCTACACCACTGTGTATATGTTGCTTCTATATTAAACCCTTCAGGACTAACTACTTGTTAATAATTGTTATCACTTCTTACTGATTCCAATCGTTCTTTTGCTGTGCAAAGAACTCCATTGGAATTACTTGTTCTTCATCTTGATGTCGATGTACACACCAGCTGGCATCTCTAATCTAGATAAAGCATCTACAGTCTTCTGTGATGGAGTAATGATATCGATTAATCTCTTGTGTGTTCTCTGTTCGAACTGTTCTCTGGAATCCTTATACTTATGAACAGCTCTTAAGATTGTAACAACTTCCTTCTTTGTTGGAAGAGGTACCGGACCACTCACCTGAGATCCTGTCTTCTTAACAGTCTCGATAATCTTCTTGGCTGACTGATCTACTAACTGATGATCGTAAGCCTTCAATGTGATTCTCATTACTTGACTTGCCATAAAAAAAGTCGCCTCCTTTTCGTACTTTTGTGAATTAGTACGACAAGCGGTGACTGTACACATCCCCGTGTGTTTCCTGACTTTCCATTTGGAGTTTCAGACTACCACACGCCCTGCTTCGCAGGCTACTATTCGGTACAGTGACTTGTCGCCAGTTTGTTAAGCCTTTCGGCTCTTGACATTCGCTCCACGGAAAACCCATATTCTTCATATGGCAACCTCACGCTTCTACGCTATCAATGTCACAGCAAATATTAGTATATATTCCGTTCTTAACAAATGCAAGCATTTTTTTACAATTTCATTAAAAAAGATTGTACTTTTTTTTGTACAATACTTTAAAACTCCATTTTATATGAGCTGATTCCATATAATTATAGAAGAAACGTTCTTATCCGTTTTACACCATTATCATATATCCTGCTTCAAAGGTATCTCCACTATCAAGTGCATTGCCCCATTCGCGTTCAGTAATATCCCCTTCAAAATCAGTCCTGTCACATCTTCCATACCATGGTTCAATACAGACAAAAGGTGCTGTTTCCTTCACATCTTTCTTCACCGGAGACCAGATTCCAAAAAGCGGTGCATCAAACCGAACCGTTAAATATGCTTCCTCCATTTCGTTTAACAGCTGTACACATTGGATACCACTTTCTTCTATAATTAATGCATCCTTGTCAAACAAATGATCCAGCACCGGAAGTTTTCCATTCTCCAACTGGTATTCATCATAAATATCTCCCACAAGACCATCTTCAACAATTCTATGGCTTACAACTTTCTCTTTTCCCTCAAGCTTTACAAAACATTTTCTTCTTTCTTCCTCCGGACGAAGCGGGCAGCTAAATGCCGGATGTCCTCCAATGGAAAAATACATTTTCTGGTTATCCAGATTCGTCACCTTCCATAAAACCTTTACCCCTCTTTCCATAAGGCGGTATCCAATTTCCAGTTGAAAACGAAACGGATATTTTGAAAGAGTTTCTTCATTATATAAGAGAGAAAACCAGAGTTCCTGTTCCGTGCTGCTTTCCAGTTCAAATTCCATATCACGTGCAAATCCATGCTGGGACATAAAATATTCTTTTCCTTCATAACGGTATTTCCCACTCTTAAGACTTCCAACCAACGGAAAAAGTATTGGCGACGTTCTCTTCCAGTATACAGGATTTCCCTGCCACAGATACTCTAACTGTGTCTTATTATCTACCAGCGATTTTAATTCTGCCCCAAAGCTATCTACTTTTATTGTAATGAAACTATTTTTTATGGTGTAAATCATTTCCATGCCCTCCAATCCATTTTATCCCTTTCTTCTTATTATAGTGTTTTCCTTTGGGCATCGCAATAATAAGGTGTCACCATTTTCTCTTATGTTTCTCCCTCCCAAAATGCCTTCCTCATTTTTTCAACGGCTTTATAATATCTGGTTTTTACACTCGACTCCGGCATATGAAGTTCTTGACCAATTTTTGCAAATTTTTCCTCTTCCAGAAGCTTTCTCTTAAGAATTACTCCATCCGGTTCCTCCAGTCCATCAATATACCGCTCTACCTCTGCAAGCTGTTCACGTTTTTTCGTTCGTTCCTCAAGCTGCTCAAGAAGCATCCCTTCCTCCGAAATATCCTCAATACTAATCCACTCCGCTTTCCCCCTGCTTCGATATACATCAATGATATAATTCTCCGCAACCGCATGAATCCAAGTTTTAAATTTCGCCTTCTTTACGGAATAGTTATTAAGATTCTTCAGAACCCGCAGAAAAATTTCATGCGTGACATCCATAATCAGATCATTGTTTCCCATCTTCTCATAAACAAGCTTATAAACCCATCGATAATAGCGTTCTATTAATTTTTCCCCCGCCCACCGGTCTTGTTCTTCAACAATCCGGCGTACCAGTTCTTCATCCGAAAGAAACACCATTGTCCCACTTCTCCAATCAAGTATAATGCAATTACTGCCATGAAACATCCCACGCAGCGTAAAATCCAGCTTATTACTTTTCCGTCCCGGAACGCATATATTCCATCAAACAAGCCAAATAAGTTATATTTGTGTCCCGATTCACCTGCATACTCCAATGCCAGATATCTCCACTCACAAATTGCGAGACAGCCCGATGCCAGAAGTCCTGCCCGCATATTTTTCAGCCACTTCCATATTACATAAAATACAGCTGCAAAAATATTAGAGAGGAACACGATTCCAATCATTGCCACAATCATGTGGTATGATATCCCCATCATCACCGTAAAACAAAAGACAACCATAATAAAAGGAAGCATCATTACCGGAAACAGATTCACCTGCCACAGCCATATACTTAATTTCTTCTCACCCTTTTCCGCCAGCATGTATGCCCAGTAAATCATACAGGATGGAATTACAAGCATCATGGCATACGGAAGACTTGCCCATTCAAAAAATAACGTCGAAAAGAAATACCATAACTCTACCAGTAACACAGAAATACAGGTTACTATTACCGCACGCCGGGGCTTTTTCCCATATTCTTTTAATAAGTCATTTTTTAGCAAATTCATTTTCACCAGTCTTCCACACTCCAATTCGTAAATCCAAAGCTATGTGTCATTGAGTACATAATATTTTCGAAGGAGCCGGTAAAATACTCCTTTCCGCAACAGTAATTCGAGTAAGAATAATCATTTCTGGATGCCACAATCCAGTCCCTTCCACTTAAATCCACCTCAAATCCACCATATAATTCAATAATTTCCTGATACTTCTTTTGTGCTTCCTTTTCTGTCATTAACAACTTAGGATATACAATCCTTGCCTCCCCCACCTGTGTTTCCCCGATACACATTCCTCCAAGAAAAGTACATCCCGTTGCAACTCCTTCAAATTCATTGTTCCCGACTTTTTCCAAATTGCAGTATACCTCGTAATCCGCATTCACCCTCGCATGAAATTTAATTTGCTCTTCATTAACTCTTTTGGAATAATCACAACTGGATTCAAAATAATATGGTTCATATGACACAAAAACATCCCACACTCCCGGAAGCGGGTAATAACGATAATATTCCGGAAGATATGTATAAGAGGTCTCTGACATAAAAACCGGAGTTGCCCCGCGATATTCCATATAAATTTCCTGCACATGCGAAAGTCCATCCGCCTCCATTCCTGCATATACCGTTACATAATCTCCCACCACCGAATACTCCATCGGATTACCTTTCTCATCTGTTATTTTCTCAATCTCATATTCATGATATAGCGTAAACAAATACTGTTCCAGTTGAGTATCTTCCAGGGTCATTCTTACCTTCATCGCAGTACTTCTCCCCGGTGTAATTTCCATATCATATTCACAAACCTTAAAAGTATCTGTTTCCAGGCGCATGGCTTCAATTTCTTCTTTTGCAGGGACATCTTCACGAATATAATAAAATTTATCCTTATGTAAGCTGTCTGCTATCGGCAATTTCCCCGACCCGCCAGGCGTTTCATCTGCCACTGCAATCCAATACTCATTCTGTGGCAATGCTGACAGTCCTAGGAATACAACTGCTGCCATAAAAATCGGCATTCCTATTTTCCATCTCCTATCAACCATAAATAATACCGCTATCTCTGCAAACATCCACCAGCACAAAATTTGCCAATGTGCCGCTGTCACATAAAACGGATTGTATGGATTAATATACATATCCGGAGCATGCTCATATTTCGGAAGAATCATGAACATTTTACTAATCAATGCATTAAATTCTATTGCAAATCCATTCCACGAAGTTACACCAAACAAGACTATGTCAAAGTAGAATAAGCTGCCCAGAATCATCAGCACGCATACTGCCACAAAATCATTTTTTATCCGGCTGCAAATCTTGCCCAGCCCCCATGCAATGCAGGAAACCAGCACCACATTCGCCAGAATCGCCGCAAAAATTCTCAGAACAATCTCCGCATAAAGACATTCGCCCTTAAAAAGCTCCCAGATACACGCAGCTGCGTATAAAAGAAATTCGGTTTCCAAAAGTCCCGCCAGTATTTTCTTTTCTCTTTGAAACCGGCATAAAAAACCACCAAAAAGAAATATGACAAAGCCATAATTTCCACATTCCAGAATCAGCCGGATATTCTCCAAAGCTACTTTCATAAGTCACCACCTTTTTAGAAGAATTTAAGTTCTGCAATACGAAATTCTCCATTCACCAGTTCAAATCGCACGCTCATTGAATAATCCGGGTTTCCCGGCTGCCCGCTTACGCGATAAACCACTTGAACCCAGTCCTTCCCATCCTCCACCTCAATCCGGTTATCCGTATCAATTGATATCTCTGCAACACCGATGAGCTCTGAATACATCTCACCTTCATAGCAGAAATAATAACCCGTTTCCAGAATCTTTTTCTTTTTCTCCGGCGTAAATGTTGTATCCAAAAAAGCTTCATACTGCTCCATATCAGTAAAGCACTCACTTTTCAGCTTCCAGGCATTTTCTACCATGGCTCCATTTCTATATACCGTTCCCTGACTCTTTGCCAAGCTGGCTGTCTTCATCTCACTACGATAAATCATGTAATGATCAACCAAATCCGCAAACTCTTTATAAATGCTTTCTAATTCCTGCTCCGTCTTTCCTGTAAGCAAGGTATCTTCTGTATTACTATTCAAATTACCATCCACCAGAAATTCATCCTCAGTAACTGTCTGGGAAACCTGATTTTCTATTGTCTGCTCCATTCCGGGTTGTGCCAGTCTTCCATGTAGCAACAAAATATTACCCATAATAAAAATACAGAATGTAGCCACAACCGGAAAATATGATTCACGTTTATACTCACTTTCCATCAGCCCCGCTTCGTCCAGGATTCGATTAATTTCTTGTTTCATTTTTCTTCTGCCAGGATACTTAATAACACTCACCTTCTTTATCTCTTTGTAATCTTATACGTATCAAAGCTCCAAAAAGTTTTAAAAACAAAATAAAACCATCTATCAAAATTATACCACAAAATTTGATAGATGGTTTTCGTCGCAATCCATTCGACCAATTGGTCACGCTCACGTTAGATATACTTCTTCTATTTCCCACTCATAGAATAAATATGTATCAGCCGAATGGATGCATGATAATATTCACACTAAAAGCCCAAAATGTCCATTAAAAAATGGAAACTTTTAAAATTCCACAAATCTATCAGAACATATTGTTCTAATTCAATTGATAATTTAAACCAAGGTTCCAATAATCATTAGCTTTTGTAACCAAATACTTCAAAGACTCTCTATTTTGTATTAAGAAGTTTTTGTATTCTTCACTTTCTGAATCGTCCTCAAAATCCATTGTATACAATGAATTCATATTTTCATCCACCTCAAACCACCCATCATACAAATTGATCTTTCCTGAATAGTAGATTTCTTCATTTCCTATATTAATGGGAAATTTGTACTGTTCTAATTCACTTATATAAGATATCCCATATGCATATTCCCCTAATAGTGTCTCTTTGACAGTTAATGAAATATCTATATATGTATCCTTTTCCTTCCAATAGACATTCTGCAAGGTCATTCGAACTGCCGATTCCGGGCACAACAAGCTATACAATCTGATAATCTCTATTTTTATATTTTCAGACTGTTCCTGATAATAGTTCAACTCATCATTGACATATATAAGTGGGAAATCTGACAAATTTTCTGTATAACGCCGATTCTTAATTCCCAAGAAAATCACATATAGAAAAGCAATTATTACAACAGTAATCAGCAGATATTTGATTTTCTTTTTATTACAACCATTTCTAATATCCATTTTACTCTCCTTGTATTTACCACTAAAAACGGCAAGTCATATCCAAGTTCCAATAATAATTGATTCTTTCTATAATTTTCTCAAAAGCTTCTCTGTTTTGAAGCAAAAAATTCTCATATTCCTCAATCTCCATATCCGTTAACACTTCATCTGAATAAACATGTAATATAACAGAATCTTGATTAATTTCAAAATGCCCTTTATTTATATATTCCGGTTTAATATACTGATAAACAGTATCTCCTTCTTCTATCAAAGATTTTTTATCTATTGGCAAACAACTTTCGTAATTAACAAGATATCTAAATTTCCCCGTCAAATCTTCTTGAATTTGAATACCAATGGTTATGTAATCATCTTTTTCTTCCCAATATACATTATCAAGAGATATTTTAACTACAGCCATCGGCTTATTCTTCAAAGAAAACTTAAACAAATTCCAGATTTCAATTGTGAAATCCCCCACTTTTTCTTTGTAATGAGAATCACGCGGTGTCGAAACATAAATTGAATAGTTATTTACCTTGCTTATATACCGTTCATTTCTAATTTTTAGATAATAACTATAGCAAATAAACAACGCAACTATAATAATTATTGAAAAACATACTATTTTATCATAAAATAATTTTTTATTTTCTTGTTTTTCACATGCTATTTTTTTATGCATCATCTGACCCCTTTACTATTAATATATGAACGGTAATGACTGCCACTTAATTTATTTATATACAATTTGAAAGTAATATTCATTTCCAGAATATGCATTACAATATACCTTATTGGTACTAATGTCATATCCATATACAATCTCTCCAATAATTGTATCATCCGTAGAATAGTACAAAAAATAGTGTTTTTCCCATGATTGATTAAATTGCAAATTGCTGCCCTCTATCTGCATTACAGAAACGGTAGCCCTACTATTCCTCATATTCTACTTCTGTTGTGTTTTCATATGCATAGACACAATTGCTGTTTGTAACCACTAATAACAGTGCTATTATTACAATACCCAATAACAAATACTTTTTACATAAATTTAATCTCATAAATATAATCCTATATTATTTTTTACTCTCCAAATATGAAATTCTTCATCTTCTTATTCTTAGAAGAATATCTTGCATCAGTGCCAAATTCATTTCGTTTATAGTATGAACGCCCACAAAAATGAAATATTTCGTTCTAAACATATAACATTCTTCTTAACTTTTCCATCAAAATATGTGGAATTTTAAAAGTTTCCAGCTATTTTTCTTTATTCTCAAAAAGATATTTATTCAACGGCATAATATCACGGATTCCATCTTGGTACTAAAACGATTACTTTGACCATTGTCTCTTTCCATCTTTTTAACCCAACAATATTATCAGTCATAAAAACAGCTGCCCGTAACTCTTACAATTACGGGCAGCTCTCTTTAGTTTACATCGCAATAGTTCACTTCGACATACGCCACATATTGAGTCCCTTCCTTATTATAATAGACTCGCATAGTCAAGATACTTTCTTCCTCATTGATATCCATCTGATATTCAATAATCTTAATCACATCAGGAGAAATAATTTCTAAAACCTCAGCATCCACAATTTGATTGTCCTCCTGATAAGTGAGAATATCAATCCAAATCTGTTTATCAGGGCATTGTATCATCTGTCTGATTTCCCAAGATAAATCTTCTTGCTTTTGTATATAAAAGATTTCTCTTTTATACTTCTCCTTAGAATGAAGCGGAAAAAATTTTAAATAGCATTCAATTACCAATATGAAACATAAGACACCAACCAGAACACATAAGGTAATCACCATAATTTTCTGATTTCTCTCTTTTTGTTCTTTATTTTCTATGTGATCTTCATTAATCCTTCCATTAAGCAAAGCTTCCGGTTTAATATTTAGTTCTTCACATAGTCTGGTAAAATTTGACATGCTTGGAAAAGAATTCTCATTTTCCCATTTGCTGATTTGCGACTTGCTTACCCCCATCTTCTTCGCAACATCTTCCTGCGTTTTACCGATTAGCTTTCTTCTTTCCCTTATATTGCTTCCAACAACACTCACGTACTCATCCATATTTTTCATTTAGATATTAATATACACGCTTTCATTGCAATGATTTGTTCCATAATAATATTCAAGATCAACAAATACTTGTGTTCCATTACTTGTTATGCAACTACTTACTACATTGATGTCTCTCACAGCCAATATGCCGACACAGTCAGTAATAGTATAATATACTATAGTATTGCTACTATCCTGTACAGTAAGATTAGCAAATACTCTTACCCTTCCCGAATCCGTTATTGCTGAGCTTTCATACTTTAAAATTGTCCATGTTGAAATACTATTTGCATAGACATTAATTGGGGTAGCGTTAATTCCCATTACCATAACCATTGCAATGCAAACCGCTTTTAAAAATTTCTTCATAAATATCTCTCCTTTTTATATATTTTGTAGTGATAATTTTAGTTAAAGTACAAAAAATTTCCATTAAAAATCGGAAACTTTTAAAATTCCACATTTTTTAAGGAATATTTAGCATGTTAATGAATCCATTTCAATTCATTATTCCTTTGAATTGAAGCAACGAAACCAGAAGAATTCACCTTACTATTCGAAAGCTTAAAATAAAAATGAATCTTAACAACATCCCCTTGCTTTAACCCCGCACAGGATTCTCCTAACCGATCATTAATTTTAATTTCATACCGGCTTTCTACTTGTTCTTCATTGATCGGATTTCTTATCTTTACAGTCAATCTGTCATCCTCATAAGAAACAACTGTGCATATCATATAGTTATGCATCACAAATTGATTATACCAGTTCCCCACAAGAATGACACAGCAATTCAGCACAATCAGAATAATCACTGTAACGATTAAGCCATGAATCCTTCTATCCATCTTCCTTTCCTTATCATTCTCTCTTTTTCCGCCATGGAACACTTCCTCCGCTGATATTCCAAGAGCCGCAGCTGCTTTAAGACACATATCCACATCCATCTCAACCTCGCCCTTTTCGATACCGCACATTGTTACAGAAGAAATATTCATGATTTCTGCCATTTCTTCCTGGGAAATATGCTTTTCTTTTCGCTTTTTTATTAAAAATTTAACCAGTTCCCTATCATCCATTCGTATCTCCTACCGCAAAAGGGAATCTTCATATCTTCTAACCCTTTTGCTCTGCAATCTTTTCCGCCAGTTCATTCAGATATACCCAGCGTTCCATTTTTTCATCCAGTGCAGCTTCCACGATTGCCTTTTCCTTCATCAGCTCATTCAGTTTTCCGGAATCCGTTGCAAATTTCATGATATCATTATCAATCTGCGACTGTTTTTCCTCCAGCTTTGCGATTTCATCTTCAATGGAGTCGAACTCTTTCTGCTCCGAATAAGAAAATTTCAATTTCTGCTGACGTTGCTTATCCGCTTTCCATTTTTCCTTTGAACTCATCTCGTTGCCTGCGTCTTTCACATTGCCGAAATTTCCTTCCGGGTCGTTTTGCCCAGTACGATTAATCAGAGTTCCTTCCTTATTTATAATACCTTTTTCCTGTGCTTTCTCCAGATAATCACTAAAGCCGCCTTCATACTGTGAAATAACACCATCACCTTCAAAGGCAAAAATCCGGTCCACCACCCGGTCCAAAAAATAGCGGTCATGGGAAACCGTAATCACCATACCCACAAAATTATCCAGATAATCCTCCAGAATTGTCAGTGTTTCAATGTCTAAATCATTCGTAGGCTCATCCAGAATCAATACATTTGGAGATTCCATCAGGACGCTTAACAAATATAGCCTTCTTTTCTCGCCGCCGGACAATTTACTGATTGGAGTATACTGCATGTCCGGAGTAAATAAGAACCGCTCACACATTTGAGACGCCGTAATTCTTCCATCTACCGTCGCAACATACTCTCCTATATTCTTCACATGCTCAATCACATTGATATTTTCATCTAAAATCTCATTTTCCTGCATGAAACAGCCAATTTTAATCGTTTCACCAATCTCCACCGTTCCCGAATCCGGCTGGATTTTTCCGGAAATAATCTTTATAAGAGTTGATTTTCCACAACCGTTGGGACCAATAATTCCAATCCGTTCATCCCTAAGTACAATATGTGAAAAATCACGAATCAGTATTCTGTCGCCGTATCTCTTGGAAACATGATTCACTTCAATGGTTTTCTTTCCGATTCTTGTGGAAATAGAACTCATTTCCACACTGCCTTTTTCAAAAGAGGCTCTTGCCGCTCTTGACTCTGCTTTCATATCCTCATAACGGTCAATTCTTGCCTGCTGCTTGGTAGAGCGAGCCTGACATCCGCGGCTAATCCATGCAAGTTCCCTGCGCAGCATATTCTGGCGTTTTTTCTCCGTCGCCTGTGCCATTTCCTCCCGCTCAGCCTTTCGTGCAAGAAAACCGGAATAATTTACATCATAGCAGTATATTTTAGCCCGGTCTATTTCCACAATCCTGTTTGTCACCCGATCCAGAAAATAGCGGTCATGCGTTACCATGATAAGCTGTCCCTTAAATTTATTTAAATAGCCTTCCAGCCATAATACCATCTCATTGTCCAGATGATTCGTCGGTTCATCCATCACAAGAATATCCGATGGTGCAATTAATGTCTGTGCCAGTGCAACCCGCTTTTTTTGCCCACCCGACAACTCTTCAATCCGCTGTTCATGATTAGTAATACCAAGCCGGTTCAGCACAACCTTTGCTTCACTTTCAATACTGCGGTTTCCATCCTTATAACTCTTTCCTTTACACACGTATGAAAGAATGGTATCCTATGGCTCAAATACCGGATTCTGCGGAAGATAAGACACCGTAATTCCGGTGCCCTTCACCACATTTCCATAATCCGGTTGTTCCAGTCCTGCCACAATTTTAAGAAAAGTGGATTTTCCCGTACCATTCCTTCCGATTACTCCGATTTTATCTCCATCATTTACTCCCAGTGTCACTTCGTCCAGCAATATTCTGTTTCCGTATCCCTTTGTAACCTTCTCAACATTTAAAATATTCATATACTATTTTCGCTTCTTATTCTTTCTCTGTTTTTCCTTATATTTCTTGATGGCTGTTTTTGCCGCAATTTTTTCCAGTTTCACCTTCCGTTTCAGCTTTAAAAGTTTGAAATGATATTCTGTTTTTGCCAGCTTACGTGCATCCTTCAGCAAAGCTTTCTTCATTTTTTCGCTACGCTTTACCTCCTGTTTTGCCGCTCTTTCTGAAATCTTAAGCTTCTGCTTGATTTCCTTGTCAATCACCTTCCCGGCAAAAATGACACATAACACTACCTGAATCATGATAATAAGCTGTTCCTGATATTTTCTGACAATTGTTCTCACTTTTTCCATCAGCGTTTCTCCCATCTTCCTGAGGCTCCGCAAGGAAGCACCAGACCATTACTTGATACCGGAAGCCCTACTTCATCAGAAGTAACCGTTCCTTTGAATTTCTTTAATTCCGTTGCCAGCATGTATGTCAGTACCGACGGTGCCAGTCCCGTGGTATACGAATTAATCAGGAAAAACAACGGATCATCCGATAAAAGCTGTACACACAGTTTAATCAAAGGATGAATACAATCCTCTATTTTCCAGATTTCTCCTTTTGGTCCCCTTCCATAAGAAGGCGGATCCATAATAATGGCATCGTAATGATTCCCACGTCGGATTTCTCTTTCCACAAACTTCACACAGTCATCCACGATCCATCGGATTGGCGCCTCGGAAAGTCCTGAAGATGCTGCATTTTCCTTTGCCCATCCAACCATTCCCTTGGATGCATCCACATGCGTTACAGCAGCTCCGGCGCTTGCCGCTGCCAGTGTAGCTCCTCCGGTATATGCAAATAGATTCAGTACCTTAACCGACCTGCCCGTATTTTTAATTTCAGTGCGAATCTTATTTCCAAACCATTCCCAGTTTGCTGCCTGCTCCGGAAAAAGTCCGGTGTGCTTAAAGCTAAACGGCTTCAGATGAAATGTCAATTCCTTATAATGAATGGACCACTGCTGCGGCAAATCAAAAAACTCCCACTCGCCTCCGCCTTTTGCACTTCTATGATAATGCCCATTCATCTTTTTCCAGCCTTTATGTGTCTTCGGAGTATCCCAGATAACCTGTGGATCCGGACGAACCAGAATATAATCTCCCCAGCGCTCCAGCTTTTCTCCTTTTGATGTATCTATTACTTCATATTCCTTCCATCCATCTGCAATCCACATCGGTTGTTCCTCCAAATATTCACGAAAATACCGTCTTGTACTCTGCATCATGGGTACAAAAAACGGCTATGATACTATATATAATACCATAGCCGTAAATCTTTTTGAAGTATTCTTCTGTTCCAGATTCTATTTTATTACGTTTTCTTAAGACTCCTCAATGATTTTAAAAAGAACTGTATTATTATAAGTCATTGGTGTATCATGGGCAAAAAAGACCGTACCGGAACACGGTGCCATTACCCTCTCCTTAATATTTCCTTCATACGGATCAATAATATATGCCATCAGTTCTCCCTTCTGAACGCTTTTGTTCACCTGGGCAAAACCTTCAAAAATACCGGCATTTTTGGATTTCACCGGTACCATTTCATTTTCATTAATTACTCTGGAAATATATCCGTCATGTCCCTGATACTCCAGAATTCCCTCTTTATCCAGGAAATTCAGCACTGCACGGACCGCCTGCATTGCATTATCAATATCCAGCTTATCCGTTTCACTGGTGTAAATCGAAAATGACTGTCCATTCCAGATTTGCCAGTTATAATTTAATGTAGTAGTATCATAAGGTTTTGGATCACGAATCACCACATATGGAAGACCAAATTCCTTTGCCAGCTCCTTCTTCTCATAACCGGTACGCATCATTCTTACATGTGGAATAAATTCCCCCGGCATGTAGAAGCTTGCAAACTGAATTCCTATCTTATAGTCCTGAATGGTATCAAACAGTCCTGCAGCAATCCTCTGTGTGGTTTCTCCCTGATTGTATCCTGGGAACATACGGTTAATATCAGTATTATCAATTGGATAAAATCTCTTATTGATATTAATGGAATAAGTATTTACACAGGGAACTACCATGACAGACTTTCCTTCCTTTATCTTCCCTGCCTTTTCAATCTCCTTTAGTGCCTTAACCAGCTGTGCACATGCATATAACTGCTGCACTTCATTTCCTCTTATGGCACCTACAACGCATGCCGATTTTTCTCCTTTGCCAAAGATATATCCCTTGATTCTGAGATTATCCCTGTAGATTGAACTTAACTCATACAAAATCTTTTTTCTCATGTCCGCCACCTACATTTCCAATATTCTTGCAATCAGGGAACCTTTATTCACAACCGGATATTCCCTTAAGGTAAAGACCAGTCCGTTCACCGGGGACAGAATAGAATTCAGAATCCTTCCATTCAGTGGGTCTATAATATTTCCAATCAGTTCATCCTTTTTTATCCTATTGGAGTGAACAACTTCCGGAACAAAGATTCCTGATTCCGGGGCATTAATAAAGCTAACCATTCCATCCTTTGATACAATCGGTTTCTTTGGCTTAATCACTTTTCCATCCCAAATACCTAGTTTCTTCATCAGGACAAAAATTCCATCTACCAGTTGATCTCCATATTCTCTCGTCAGCCGCATTCCAACTCCCTGTTCCACAACCAGCATCGGTGTTCCGGTACTGTTAAGAGAATACGCAAGCGTCGATTCCAGAACAGTTGCTGCACTATGTACCCAGACATAATCAATATTCAGCAGTTTCGCATATGGAACCAGCTTTCTTCGATCTTTTTCATTAATACGCACCTGCGGAATTTCCTTTAAGAAAATATTACTTGCATGAATATCCACACACATATCCGATCCAGACAAATCCTCCACAATTCCAGCAGCAATATACTCCGGCATCGCACCAGATTCCGTATTGCCTGGAAAAATCCGGTTCATGTCCAGGTCAAATCCCGGAACTCCTCTTGTAATGGAATCAATTCCCAATGGATTTAATGCCGGATAAATATCCACAATTCCCTTAAGATGTTCTTTCCCCTCCTGGATTCTTCTTTGCAGCTCGTAACATACATACTGCCCCTCCAGTTCATCTCCGTGTGTCCCCGTAACAATACTGATTCTTTTTTCATCTCCGCATAGCCCAGCCTCCGGAATCAGCCTGTTTTTATATATTTTCAATTTCTCGTCTACGGGAAGCTCCACTTCCGCCACAACATGTACCATATTTTTCCCTCCTGCTTCCAAAAAAAATGGCAGAAGCTATTCTGCTTCCACCACCACACTTATTTTCTGATGTTCAACGGCATTACCCACATAGATTCCCTTGTTGATAATACAGTCACCATAATCTCTTCCATGTGAAATCTTTACATAGTCCTCCGATACGAGAAGATTATTTGTTGCATCCAGCCCATACCACCGTCCCTGACTGAAAACCTCGGTCCATGCATGGGACAAGCCTTCTCCTACCATCATTCCCACAACATAACGGCATGGTATCCCGGCAATCCGAAGAAGCGATAACAGGATATGGGTATAATCCTGACAGACTCCACTCCCCTTTTGCAGTGCCTCTTCTGCCGTGGTATAAATATCGGTTACATCCTTTTCATAACGAAATGTCTGATGAAGTTTTCTCATCAGATGAAGAGCGCGTTCATAATCACTTACATCTCCCGGCAATTCATTCTGACGGTAAAATTCACGGATACATTCCCCCGGCAGGGTATAAGGCGACTGATTCCTAAAGATAATATTCTGTGAATCATCATTTCCGGTATACTCTTCCATTCCGGTCTGTGCAACACCCTGTACCAGCACATCAAAGTTTTTATGTTCATTCAGGCAATTTCCAATCAGCATTTCATTAGAAAAAGCATCCCTCTCTCTCGAAAGATACTGATATGGTGTAACACGAACATCCAAAGTCTGAATCTTCTGCCTGCAATCCGACTGCGGTATGCACTTTAATGAAAAATAATGTTCCCTTATCGGTAAATCATACGAATACGTCATTTCATAATGAAAGCGTAATAATTTCATAATTTCACAATATTCTCCAACTTTAATATGGCTTCGGAATAGTTTATTTTATTTTCTGTAATTGCCTGTTCCAGATAGGATATCACAGTCTTATCATAGGAAAGACCGGTCAGCTCCATCCTGGATTTCAGTTTGGCAAATTCTCTCTCCAGCATTGAAACCGGACGTTCAAATCGTAAATACAAATCCAGCCGTTCTATTCTTCTGCCAGCTTTTATTATACTACGAATTTGGCGGTCGTCAATGGAATCATCCACATATCCCCAGAATGCCAGAATATAATCAATTACCTCCTGCAATTCCAGTAGTGGTGCCTCAGAATATCTCGCCGCCTTCATACAGGAAAGGGCAAGCTCCACATAAGAAATTGTTTCCGTTCCAATGACATCCCTCATAACCATGGCATTATCATATGTTCTTGTCAGGTTGCTGATAATCGAATCCACATTTTTCTCATCAAAGGGATATTTATTGATAAACTCCATTTTAGAGCCGTACACATCCGGAATATCCAGCATGCTGCATAATTCCTTATAGGAGTCCTCCGACTCGTCAATCATTCTGTCATATCCCACAAAAAATTCACGCAGAGTTGTATAAACTCTCTCATTATACCTTCCCAGCCAATAAAGACCGCTTGCCTTTTCTAACGCAATAATACCCATGTGTCTTTAAATCCTCCTCCCTGTGATGAATTCACTACAAATGAATCCGGATTTCTGGAAAATCTGGTAAGGCCACTCTTCCACACCTTTACTTCTTTTCCCGTCAGAACAAATGCTCTTAAATCTGCCTTTCTAGGAACCCGTTCTCCATTTTCCATGATATCAATATCAATAAAATCTATGACTTCCTGTGCAATAAACCTTCTTGGTTCACTCTTTACCAGATTGATGAAATCCTCTTTTTTCTGTCCCTCAAGATCTTTTCCAAATACTACGCCGTAACCACCGGCCTCTGCCACATCCTTAATAACCAGATTATCAAAATTCTCAAGAACATATTTCTTGTCTTCCTCATAAAAAGGCAGATATGTAGGTGCATTATTCAATATGGATTTTTCGTTCAAATAATACTCAATCATTTTCGGAACAAAATAATAAATTCCCTTGTCGTCGGCAATCCCATTTCCAGGCGCATTAAGCAGTGCCACATTTCCCTTCTTAAAAGCAGAATATAAATGCGGAACTCCAATGACCGAATCAGCACAGAAATTCATCGGGTCCAGGTATTCATCGGAAATTCTTCGGTAAACTGCACCAACCTTCTGTTTTTCATCATTACAGCCTATGTAATAAAGGTAATCATCCTCCACAATCAATTCCTGCCCCGTGGCCAGAATAGAACCTGTCTTTTCTGCCAGAAAGGAATGCTCAAAATATGCCGCATTATACCGACCCGGTGTCAGAATGACATTAATTCCTCCCGTATTCACATAATCCATGACTTCTTTTAGCAGTGCTGCATAATTCCTGTTATCCGCAACCGGAATATCATGAAATGTACTCGGACTTGCCCTGCGGCATAAATTTCTTGCTATCATCGGATACGATGCTCCGGAAGGGACTCTCAAGTTATCCTCCAGCACATACCACGTCTTGTCCTTTGCCTGAACTAGGTCAATGCCGGAAATGTGACTGTAAATTGCCTTCGGCGGTAACGCGCCCTCGCACTCTGCCATATAGCCGGAGGAAGAAAAAATAAATTCCTCCGGTATGACTCCATCCTTCACGATATTCTTTTCTCCATAAATATCCGCAAGAAAACGATTCAATGCTGTGACACGTTGAATCAATCCTCTTTCCAGGTAATCAAACTCCTCTTTTTCAATTACTCTGGGAATGGAATCAAAAGGAAACAGCTGCTCCTTAAATGTACCATTTTTGTAGATGCCAAACTTTACACCATAGCGTTCTAACAGCTTATTGACTGCATCTGACTGGTTAAACAATTGTTTCATGTTACCTCATCCCTTTCCTCTTTTCTCTCTTTAAAGATACCGGAATAAAAAAAATAAAGCGCCATAAGTCTATACTTATAGCGCCTTTGCCCATTAATTAATAATATTAATTTATAGGGGTATTATAATTCAGAAATTAATATATGTCAACGGGAATATTAATTTTTTTCTCCGCCGCAATGGATATCAAAAAATGTTCTTTATCATGAACCACTTCATGTCTTCCCACAATCAGACGATTTTCCAGTGAATCCATCTGATTTAACTCCCTTATAATCCCGTCACCACTCATTTTAACGAGACTTTCCTTAGCAGTCCAGACACGAAAAAAGAATTCATCTTTGTCCTCAGCCTGCTCCAGTTTCTGTAACTCCAATCCAGTCATTACTCTCTTGGCAACATTTTCCCGGTATGGTCTTACATTCTCCACGTCAATACCCAGACAAAATATTTTTGAAACCGCACATGCTGCCATTCCTTTGCAATGACTGATGTTAAACTGCACACCAGAGTCCACAAAAAATGGTTTCCCATGAATTCCTTTTTCGATGTGAAGTTTCTCTGTATTTTCCTTATAAAAATCCCACACCACATTTCTCAGAAGTTCATATGCCTGCTCATGTTCGTGTGAATAGCAATGTTCCTGACCCAGGAGAACATATGCCGCCACGATATCATCATCTCTTATAATCTGATAATTCATTCTCAAATCTCTTCCCGGATTGCAATCAATCTTTTAAAACAATCCCGTAATCTTACCGGATTCATCCACATCCACCTGTTCTGCCGCCGGAGTTTTCGGAAGTCCCGGCATGGTCATGATGGTTCCTGTGATTGCCACGATAAATCCTGCTCCTGCAGAAACATATACCTCACGAACATGAATATCAAAATTCTCCGGACGTCCCAGCTTATTCGGGTCATCTGAAAGAGAATACTGGTTTTTTGCCATGCAGACCGGAAGATTTCCAAAACCAAGCTCCATAATTCTCTCCAGTGCCTTCTTTGCCGCCGGCTCCAGAACAACGTCTGCTGCTCCATAAATCTCTCTTGCAATCTTTTGAATCTTGTCATAAAGACTCATTTCATCCTCATAGAGCACCTTAAAATGACTCTCCTTGTTCTCCAAGGTGTACAATACCTTTTCTGCAAGATTCTTTCCGCCATTTCCGCCCTCTGCCCATACATCGGAAAGTGCGAATTCACAACCTCTTTCCTCGCAGAACTTCTGTATATAATCAAGTTCTGCCTGCGTATCTGACACAAAATGATTCAATGTCACAACAACCGGAACCCCGAATTTCTGTAGATTTTCGATATGCTTTTCAAGATTGACAATGCCCTTCTTTAACGCCTCCAGATTTTCTGTTGAAAGCTCTGCCTTAGGGACTCCACCATTATATTTTAACGCACGAACCGTTGCAACCAGTACAACTGCATCCGGTTTTAAGCCTGCTTTACGACACTTAATATCAAAGAATTTCTCTGCTCCAAGATCCGCTCCAAAGCCGGCTTCCGTAACTACATAATCTGCAAGCTTCATCGCCATCTTGGTTGCACGAATACTGTTACATCCATGCGCAATATTTGCAAAAGGACCTCCATGCACGATTGCCGGTGTATTTTCCAGAGTCTGAATTAAATTTGGCTTGATGGCATCCTTTAGAAGTGCCGCCATGGCACCAACTGCCTTAAGGTCGGCTGCCGTTACCGGCTTTCCGCTCCTGGTATATGCCACGATAATCTTTGCAAGACGTTCCTTTAAATCCTGCATATCCTCTGCCAGGCAAAGAATTGCCATGATTTCCGATGCAACAGTAATGATGAAATGATCCTCTCTTACAAATCCATCCGTCTTATTGCCAAGACCCACAACCACATTTCGCAGAACTCTGTCATTCATGTCCAGACATCTCTTCCATACAATCTGACGTGTATCAATATCCAATGCATTTCCCTGCTGGATATGATTATCTAACATTGCCGCCAGCAGATTGTTAGCAGAAGTGATTGCATGAAAATCCCCTGTAAAATGAAGATTCAGTTCATCCATTGGCACCACCTGTGCATACCCGCCTCCCGCAGCACCACCTTTCACACCAAAACAAGGTCCCAGAGACGGTTCCCGCAGAGCAATAACAGCCTTTTTCCCGAGCTTACATAAAGCTTCTCCAAGTCCCACACTCACCGTTGTCTTTCCTTCTCCCGCCGGTGTTGGATTAATTGCTGTAACCAAAATCAGCTTACCATCCGGGTTCTTCTGAATCCTCTCAGAAAGTTCATCGGAAAGCTTTGCCTTGTACTTTCCATACAGTTCCAGTTCATCCTCCGTAATGTCCAGCTGTGCTGCTACATCCTTAATCGGAATCATTTTTGCTTCCTGTGCAATTTCAATATCTGTCTTCATAATTCCTCATCCTTTCGCATCATTTCCGGTATTTAAGTAAAATAAGGCGTACTGGCAGAAAAACCAGTACGCCTCTGTCTCTTGTACCTGAAAGATTTATCATCTGATGATATTGCTTCTTCGGTGCATTATATGCTCTCCAGAGTCTCGTCCAGACATGGTCCTTTTTGCCTGAGAGTTTACGCGTCTTCCCCTTCGGCGCCGAAAAATGGCATTACTTACCACCTTCATCCGGTCTCTCCCATGTCCTTCATCCGACATTTTCACTTATTATTAAGTTATAACTGATAACTTTTTCCTTGTCAATGGATAAGTGATTTTTCCGCAGAATCTAAAGTTTCATATCCATATAGCTTTGCTGTGTTTTCCATTGTAAGTCTTGCAAGATTCTTTCCTTCCTTTGCAAGCTGTGCCACAAATCTCCCATAAAGCACCAGCATTTCTTCTGAATATGTTCCAAGCTCTCCACGAAGGTAAGTCTCATAAGAAGTATTGAATACCCGATCCTCCGATGTATGGATACTCCTTGCATTTCCTGCCATATTCGGATATTCTTTCGAAAATTCTTCCATCCATGCTACCTGAATCTTAATGATTTCCTCCATGATTTGCTTCTGCTCCTCTGGAATCACCGGGAAAGCATCCTTGATCTTCTCATACTCCCATGGAACCGTACTTTCCATCATCCTTCCATATTTTTCAGTAATCAGGTTTCTCCCGGACTGTCTGCAGGATTCAAAATATTCCATGAACACAGTAAGCATTTCATCCGTCCATGTCATGTACTGGCTTTTTCTCATAATGGAAAAAGTATCCCAGTCATCCTGACAGTCTGCTCTTCCTCCTTCATTCTGCACCTTATCAAATTCTTCCCATTCCATCTTGACAATCGCATCAATCTTATCCTGTCTTGTCATCTTATCACCCTTCTTTACTTCTTCTTGTTGTTCCATACGTAACGCCACTTCCCGCGCCTGTGCCTCCAAATAAACTTCACCGGATGAGGTAAGTTTCATTTCAGATAACTTTTGTACAATCAGTCTCGCTATAATTTCAATGCTCATTGCCACCATGTCATTCGGATTCACATTCCCATTATAACGATAATCTTTCCACGCTTCCCGCTGTGACGGCATATCACCAATCGCCGTAAGAATATCTCCTATTTCCGGCAATACAGGAAGAGACGCCATCGCTGTATGTCTCCATTTATAATATGGGGCAAATTTGCGATTCAGTAAAAAGACCAGCTGCATCACACTTTGCATATATTCCGACAATGCAATTCCTGCCGTCACATAATCCTTCCGTGCCATGCACCTTCCATAATTATACTGTCCGGCCTGGGCACATTTCATCAATTCCCGTGCTATTTTTTCCAGCCAGACATTTCTTGGGTAATAATGTAATAAATATTCTCTTTTTTCCGTAAATATGCCTTCCGGGTCCGTAAAAACCCTTCCGTTGACTGCCGCCGCCAGACCATATTCCTCCGTTGCCCTCCAGTCCTCCTCCGTTACCGGAATCTTCCTTCCAAGCACACGTTCAAAAAAATCATCCAGCACAACCGCACCGCACCGATGACGTCCCATTGCTGTTTCACTCCGGATTCTTCCAGCAAAAACTTTCGGAAGCTTTTCATATTCTTCATTTAGTTTTCCACCGATGGCATCAAAAACGTCCTGTGTCATCCACATTGCAAAACCCGGTCCACAGTCATGGTCTGTGGATATCTCATCATCAAAGCCAAAACACTCCGAGCCTTCCCCACACAATCCAACTGCAATCTTATCCACATATTGTGGAAATTTTTCGGAAATCATCTTCTTTCCATGGATTTCGTAGTAATCCTCACACAAATCCAGCATGTTATCATACGTTTTTCTTCCCGCTTTTTCATAAGCTTTCATGAGATTTTCCCGAATCGTCTGATAATTAGCTGTCATCCCTGCTGTTTCATGCATGTTAAGAAGCGCTTCCTCATAATAACAAACTGCCTTTTCATAATCTTCCTTAATAAGATACAATTCTCCAAGGGCATTCGCACATCCGCAGTAATGATAATCCTTTTTCTCCGTCCGGGCAAAAATCTCCTCAGCCTGTAAAAGACTTTCCTCAGCCTCAAAAACCTTTCCCATGGAAAGATATACCTGCCCCAGATTCGTATAGGTAACCGCAAGTTCAATCACAGCATCCGGATGCATTTTTACAATTTCCAGTGCACGGCTTAAGCTTTCACTTGCCTTCTCCCATTGCCCATCTGCCTGAAAAAGCAGGCTCATGTTGTTATAAAGACTGGCAAAACGAAAATCCTCCGGCATAAGTTCTTTCCGGTAAATACACTCCACCTTCTGATATGCGTCCTCTGATTCCTTAAGTTTTCCCATGGCACGATAAGCGTTTGCCGCGTTGAGAAGAGTCGTACCGTGAGAAAGACTTTCCTCCAGTCCACATTTTCTAATTAATTCCAGTGCCTTCTCCACCGTCTCTTCTGCCTTATCATATTCCGTAAACTCCCGGTAATATCCAATCAACTCATTCAGGATACTGAGTGCAGCACCTTCATCCGGTTCTTCCTGTGCAATTTTAAGCTGATCCACAAGATATGGTTCTACCTTATCCAACTGATTTGTGGCAAATAATTCATCCAGTCTGCCAAGCATTCTATCCACATTCATAATATATTCCTCTAACTCTGATAATATTGTGCCGTAACCGCCATTCCTTCTTCAATCGGAGTATAACGGATACCCAGTTCTTCCACACGGCTTCCGTTATACCATTCTGACTCTTCTTTTGTCAGTGGAAACGGAAGAGAAATTCCTTTCTCCAGAACTTCCCCAACCGAAATTTCTACCTTTTCAAAAGATAGTTCCATCACGTTCTCCAACAGTATGGCAAAATCCTCATACGTCATGCTTTCCGGATTACAAAGATTATAAGCACGATTATATGCCTTCGGATTTCCACATGCCGCAAGAATCGCCTTTGCCACATCCAGTACAAATACCATCTGAAACTCCCCTGTTGCATCATACGGATGGAGAATCTGTCCTGCGGTCAGTATCCATTTAAAATACACCGATTCCCTTGGTGCATAATTATCCGGTCCATAAATAAATGCCGGACGAATAGACGTAAATGCTACATTTTTTTCTCTGCAGCACCGTTCAAGTTCTTTCTCCAAAAGTACCTTTCCAGCAATATAATCTCCTGCCTGTCCGCCAAAATACCGTTCTTCCAATTCGCCATCCTCATTCATGACCTTTCCGGTTCCGCGCCGGTATACATCACAGGTACTCACAAAAATATACTGTTGAAAATCAGCCTTCAGATTCTTTATGATTGTCTCAATATCACCCTTCTGATAAGCACAAAAGTCCACAATCACGTCAAAATATTCTTCCGGAATGGCCGCAATGGCCCCAACATCATGCCGGTCCATTACATATTCCACAATATCTTCTTCCTCAAATGGCTGGTTTCCACGATTTAAAAGATACAATTCATGATGTCCTTCTGCCAGTCTTGTAAAAGTCTTTCCCAGAAAATAACTTCCTCCCAGAACAAGAATTTTCATCTCTTCCTATCTCCTTTCCTGCGGTTCTCTTAAAAACTCTCCTGCAAAATTCTTTTTAATCTCTAAAAACTCTTCCAGCCTGCGAAGCAGGGAATATAACTGTGCCCTGTCTTCAAATTCACTACGTCTGACCGGAAGAGGTTCTTTCTTCATTCCTTCATCCAGTTCATGAAAGCGGATCAGCAGTTCATCCGCTGTATTTTCCTTATGATACTCACTCGACACCAGAAGAAGAAATTCTGAAATATTCTCTGCCTGTACCGGTGTCGTCCGAAGCGTTCTTGCATTTTTATACATTTCATAAAGGACCTGATACTGTTGTTCCCGCATCCGGATATATTCCAGGTCAAAAACATCACTCTTTCCAAACTGATTCTTATAATTAACCTCTGCCTGATTCTTTGCCTTCCGAAGATACTGTGATAATACCTGAAAACATTCTCCATTATAATCCGACATGTCTTTTGTCATGATACGCTCCGCCATTCGTGCCAGAATCTTCTTTATCTGATTATCCGCCTGTTCCTTTAACTCCTCAATTGTCACAACATCCTTTTTAAGATGCATGTTTGCCACGATTCCCGCACTGACTCCCAGAAGAAAAATTAACAGCTCATTGATAATCATCCCCATTTCCATGTTCCCCTTTGAGAGAAAATGGGAAATCAACACAGAATCCATTGCCATGGCACTATTCCATCCAAATCTCAGGCATACCATAATGAAAAAGAACAAATACACTCCATAGGCAGCAACCGAAAACCCCATAAACAGAAAACAGACATATGCAATTACCAGCGCACAAAGAAAGGCTAAGAATCTTCCCACTGCTGTCTGAAGAGTCTCCTTTTTGGTAGGCTGAATGCTCAAAATAGCTACAATTCCTGCCGAAACCGCAAATTCCAGATGCAAAGAAAAAGCTGCCAGTATGGCAATCATACCGGCAGCCGTGATTTTAATTGTATTCCAAAAAATATCTTTATAATTCTGCTTCAAACCGGCCGCACCCTTTTCCTATTATGATTCCTGCTTTATTATACTACAAAGTCAATGGGTATAACCAGCCGTTCGTAAAATATTTTAATTATTTTCTTAAATTACTCCCGTTCTTCCATAACACTCAGATATGCCGGGCGGATAATCTTATTCATTCCGATTAGTTCCTCAATACGGTGGGCACTCCAGCCTACAATTCTTGCAATGGCAAAAATCGGTGTGTAAAGTTCCATCGGAATTCCCAGCATCTCATAAACAAATCCGCTGTAAAAATCCACATTCGGACTAACACCTTTGAAAATACGACGTTTTTCTGCAATAACCTCCGGAGCAATTTCCTCAATGTTGTTATAAAGACGCATGTCCTTATCCCTTCCTTTTTCCGCCGCAAGATTTTCCACAAATTTCTTAAAAATTCGTTCTCTTGGGTCAGAAAGAGAATAAACCGCATGCCCCATTCCATAGATAAGCCCCTTTCCGTCAAAGACCTCTCCGTTTAACATTTTTGACAGGTATTCCCGGATTTCATCCTTATCATCCGTATCTTTTACATGCTTTTTGATGTCATGAATCATTTCCATAACCTTAATGTTGGCCCCTCCATGCTTTGGTCCCTTCAGAGAAGACATTGCCGCCGCAATGGCCGAATACGTATCAGAACCGGAAGACGTTACCACGCGGGTTGTAAATGTGGAATTATTACCACCGCCATGCTCCATGTGAAGCATTAGCGCAACATCCAGAACCTTCGCCTCAATTTCTGTGTATTTCTTGTCTGCACGCAGCATCATGAGGATATTCTCTGCGGTGGATAATTTACGATTCGGACGATGAATATACATACTCTCATCATTTTCATAATGGTTAAATGCATGATACCCATATACTGCCAGCATCGGAAATGTGCTGATTAGCTGAAGACACTGGCGAATACAGTTCTCTATGTCATTAGAAGCAAGATTCTTGTCATAAGATGCCAGTGTCAGAATACTCCTTGTCATGGAATTCATGATGTCCTTGGTAGGCGCCTTCATGATGACGTCCCGTGTAAAATTCGTCGGAAGACTTCTTGCATCTCCCAAAACCTTATTAAACTCATGGAGTTCTTCTTCGGTTGGAAGTTCTCCAAATAACAAAAGATACGCTGTTTTCTCAAATCCAAAACCTTCCCCTATGTTCTGAATCAGCGTATTTACCTTATAACCACGATACCATAATTCACCATCACAAGGCTTTCTCTCTCCATCCACTTCCTTAAAAGAAACAACTTTTGATATATTCGTAAGCCCCGTCAGAACTCCCTTACCATTCTGATCACGGAGTCCACGGTATACACCATATTCTTTAAACAATTCATCCGAAATTGTATCATTGGCAACACAAACCGGCTTCATCTTATCCGCATATTTCATGATTTCTTTTTCATACCCCATGTTGCATTCTCCCTTCTGTTTGTTTATTTTTAAACCATCTGTTAATAGGATATCTTATTAAGAAAATAAAGTCAATAGACGATTATTGTATCATTTCTTTCATGTTCGACTCAATTTTATTAACAGCCGCATTCATTACTTCTTTTTCCTCATCTGTAATGTTCTTGAAAATCATGTCGTACATCTGATTCCTTACCGATACAATCTGCTCCAAAACCGGCAATGCCTTATCCGTCAACCTTAAGTGCATACACCTTCTGTCATTTTCATCCGAAACAATGGCGATAAATCCCATCTGTTCCAGCCGACTGACTGACTGTGAAATATGCCCCTTGGTAAACAGCTGTGATTTGACAATGTCACTGGAGGTATTATGCTCTCCCGAACAGTATAACAGATACAAAATTTCAATGTCTATCTGCCGCAAATCATACTTCTTGTGAATAGGGAACATGTATTTTTCAAATATTTTTTTGTACAGATGCCCATATAATAGGATTTCCATTTTATTTTTCATGATTCACCATATTATAAATAGTATATTTTTAAACTAATTTTACTATATCATGAAGAAGTTTTCCTTGCAATACCTTTTTAACGTAAAACAAAGAACCTGCAGAAACATAAACTGCAGGTTCTTTTCGTTTGACATTATCGTTTAAAAATTTCATCCGGCATCACGAATTCCGGACACCCAATACAACCTGGACCAACTTCATACTCATTAAAAACAATTACCAGATTGCCGTTTGCATTAATATAAAAATTTTCATCTTCCTTTATTTGGAAAAATCCATCCGGTACTTCACTGTTTTCAATGAAATATACGCTGGTTCCGGCATCCATTTGTTCTTTCATCTGCTTTTTGATTTCATTACTAATTACAGAAACATAATCGGGATTGTCCGCAAACAAATCCTTAAGTTCCATCACTTTATCCTGAGCTTTATCAATATGATAGAATCGATAAAACTCATATCCGCTTCCCTTTGTTTCCACGGCAGATATTTTTAATGTAAACCAAGTATCGGTATCTGTTATCGTCTCATACGAAACATCCAGCCCTCTATATCCTTCCTCCGTAATATCCTCCTGAAACTGTTCAATCAGCTGGCTTACATACTCCTCTGCACTCTTATTTACCTGTTGTACCGCCTGCGAATTCACCCCATTACTTTCTGTTTCTCCACCTTTCACCGAAACATCCGGTATGTCAACATTTGCGGTATGATTTCCATCATCGTACTGATAATTGCGAATAGTCACCACCTGGAAAAATCCTCCCACCAACGGAAGATTTCCCATGGCATATGCAATATCAGCGTGGAAATTTGGAAGTCCCACAATCACTACTGCTGCTGCCGCCGTACATAAGCCTACATTTCTGATAGTTTTTCTTCGTCTTTGCCTCTTTTTATCCATCTTAGCCCTCCATATAGCCTCTTCCACCTTATTCATTCCCTCTTTTGGCATAGAAACCTTTTTATACTCTTCCTTCAATTTTACAAATTCCTCATCTCGACTGTTCAATATTTTTCCCTCAATTTCCTTATTTGTCATTTTTCTCTTCCCTTGCCTTTCTTTGCCTTTTGCCTTCTTCCGGAGTTTTTCTATGCGTCACCTAATGTTATTTTCAGTTTGTTTAACGCTCTGTACAGTCTGCTTTTAATTGTATTCAGATTTTCTCCCACAACTTCTGCAACCTGATTTAAGCTCATATCTTCAAAATACCGAAGCACTACTATCTTTTTTTCATCCGGTGAAAGTCTATCTATCGCCTTTGCGAGGTCAATATCGGCGTATTGTTCCTCCTTTCCGGTATCAGCATTCTCTAAGTCCACGTAATCCCTGCTGTTTTTCCGGAAGAATTCCATTGCTTCATTTATGAGAATCCTGCATATCCATGTATCTGCATATTCCGCCTTCCTAAGCTTTTCCGAATAAAAGATTGCTTTATAGGCAGTCTCTTGAACAATATCCAGCGCATCCGTCTCATTATGAACATATCTAAACGCAATCCGGTAATACTTATCATAGTTCTTTAACAGCAATTCATTGATTACCGCTTCATTATCCGTCCTCACCTTTTTTCTCCCTTCTTTGTAGCTACACCCATTAGACGGATGTTTTTAAGAAAAAGTTTCAAAACTTTTATAAATAAATTCTGCATATCCTGCCTGTCCATCCTGGTTTAGATGAACTCCATCTTCACAAAACCATTCTTCATGACTTCCTGCAAGGCTTTTCCAGTCCAAAACAGAGACATTGGAATACTGCTCTGCTGTTTGCCGAATCTCTTCGTTAACCTCATCCTGCCAGGAAATATTCAACCCATAGACGTTAACCCAGAAGATTGTCCTCTCTTCTCCCAGAATCGCAAGAAGTTTCCCAGCAGTATCCTCCGTGAAAGGTCCATTTGTTCCCAGTGCAATAATAACTACATCTCCCAGCCTCTTCTGTTGCTCCAGCACTTCTGCCACTTCAATTCCTTCTGCCACCTGTCTGCTTTTTCTTGCATCAATCACGCAATCCGGCATCCACTCCTGTAGTTCTTCTTCTGCACTCAGCATAATGGAATCCCCAATCATGGAAATATTTTTGCTTTCTTCCACATTATACACCACATTTTCTGGTTCACTTATCTCCATATTACGCACTACATTTTCTTCCTTGTCAACCGGCTGAACTATTTTCATGACCTGTGCCATTTCTCGTTGGTCTTTCTCATCCTGCTTTTCTTCTGCCTTACAGCCTGAACATAGGACTGCCATCATTAATACTGTTACTATCATTTTACATTTAAAATTTTTCATGATATCCTCCACATTTTAACCAAAATAAAAAAATCCTAAATATATGTATATTCAGGATTTTCTTTATTATTCTTTATCTTTCTTATTTTTTACTTAATACCCCAGATTTTCATGAACAAGAACCACTTCATATTCCCTTCCCGAAGGTTTTTCCCACAAAACGGAAAGTACGCGGCAGATTCGTTCCGGACTCTTGCAGTCATAACAATGGTCCGCCTTTACGGCGCAAGGTGTCTTCCGGTTCAGACGCTTTGCATTCAATGGAGCCGCGATATTTCTTGCACGGTATAATGCCTGTTCATAATCTGTTGCCAGTTTATTCTCCCCTGCCACCAGATAAATCTTCTCGTGACCGAATAACATTCCTGCCACACGATTGCAGTTTCCGTCAATATTGATGATTTCACCACTCTCAGCAAGTCCATTTACGGATGACACGTAAATCTCTGCTGTCTGAGCCGCCGCAAGAACTTCTGCACCCGTTTTTCCCTCCGGCATTTTCCAGTGCCACAAGACTTCATTATGTTCCTTTAATTTTTCATAAAGTCCCATTTCCATCAGTGTCATGGAACCGCCAAATCCTACCGTCTTCTGGTCAATCTGACTATCCATGTAATCTGCTGCCTGCTCCTTTGTGTCAAAGCAGGAAACCTTGTATCCCAGTGCCTCTAAATTCTCCTTTACCTTGGTAAAATCCATGTTAATTCCTTCTTTCCCTATTATGTTGTTCTATCATTTTCCTAAGATTCCTTGAAATCTTTCTACAAGTATAATAAAATATTTCTGTAAAACTGACAACATTCTATGTTAAATATATTTTCAGGAAAGGAATACATTATGACAAAGAAAGAAAAAGCTATTGAATTACACGATAAACGTTTTAACTGCTGCCAAGCGGTTGCCTGTGCATTTGCCGAAGAAATCGGTGTGGATGAGCAGATACTCTTTAAGATGGGAGAAGGCTTCGGTCTTGGCATGGGATGCATGGACGGTACCTGTGGTGCTCTCTCCGGTGCCATCATGCTTGCCGGTCTTAAAAACAGCGATGGCAACACAGACACTCCGGCAACCAAAGCATCTACTTATCAGTTATCAAAAGAATTATTTCAGAAATTTAAGGAAAAAACCGGCAGTACAGTCTGCCGGGAGTTAAAAGGTGTTGATACCGGCAAAATTCTCTGTTCCTGTCCGGATTGTATTTGCGCGGGTGTGGAGATTGTGGAGGATGTACTCAAATTATAAAATAATAAGTAATTCCATACGGTGCTGTCACTTTAACGATGAAATTTCGTGAAGCGACAGCACCTTTCTATTAATTCTCGTATTCCCTTTTCAGCTTCGGCAATCTGTTCGTCCGTA
>CAMEUH010000002.1 GCA_945938055.1 uncultured Eubacteriaceae bacterium
ATCGCTATATCCGTTGACAATCCAGAAGTGGCTCCCATTTTCTTTGCTGTCTCTATTACCCAATCACAATAGGAACCATATGGATAACAGCAGCACCAATCCTTTGGATTAATTATATCCGTAAAAACATCCAGTGCTTTTGTAATATCATTCACAAACTCATTTTCCGACAAATGATTCATCCAGTAGTGTTCATAACCATGAATTGCAAAATCCATTCCATGACGTTTCATTGTCTTGATCTGATCCATATTCATATATAATTCATTCACAAACGCTTCCTCATTATCCGTAACAAATTCCTTAAATAATTCATCTGTAATAGTATTACGCAATTTCTCAGGAAGTTCCATCTGCAATACACGTTTAACAAATATGGTATCCTTATCATCAAACCGATTGGCAACTGCAAGCTTATTATAAAGCGTCTGATTATCTGCATATTCTTCCTCACTACGCCTATAATAATCCATTTTCTGCAGCAATCTCTCACGAAGTTCCAGAATGTTTGTCCTGGCAAGAATATAATGAATCTTGTTTACATCTAATACTTTTTTCTCACGAATAATCTTACCCGGCATAGAAAATAATCCTGATATACCATTCTCCTCAAGAATTGGAAATACATTTGTATAATGATCTAGATAGCCATCATCAAATGTCAATAAAACGCTCTTTTCCGAAACATTATTTTCTACTACATCCTGTAAACGAACGAACTTAAAATCATTATTTTTTAGGAAATTAATCTGCTGCTTAAAATAGTCTATCTCTAATCCCTTTATTCTCGGATACCTGCTATACTTAATGTTTCTAACATAATGGTACATTATTATATACATTAATTTATCTCTCCTATATCAAATAATATTTTGTCTTATTGCATTAAACTCCTTCTTATTTTCAAATAAATATCTAGCTATCACTTCCATCAATTCAAAATCATTTTCATGATCCAAATCCAAAACACCGGTATCATACATTTCAATAACCTCGCAATAACCATCCAATACATTCTTGCCCGAAAACAAAAACTCTACTGAATATGCATATAACGAAGCATTCAAATCAAAAATCTCCGGTGCCTGTTGTCTGGCAACATAATCGGACTCAATAACCTTCTGATATCCCCGTTCACTCTTTTTTACCATATTAAAATAAGGGTTACGCCTAGATGGTACAACAGAAGTAACAACATCGCAGTTTGTAGACATCTTTTTGTCAATTAAGTTTTCTAAATCCTTCACCGTACGTAATGGTGATGTTATATCCAAATCAACAACCATATCATATTTATTCATTTTCTGCTGACTCATTTTCTCAACACAGTCCCTTATAACTGCAATCTTTGATACAACATCGCCACTTAATTCTGGAGATCTTTTAATGATATGAACCTCTCTCATTTTATTCTGACGAAAAATGTCCATCAACTCTTCACTATCCGTATTTAATACAATATCCGCAAAAATTTCCTCATACTTATTTAAAAATAAATCTATTGCTGATAAGGAATATAGTGGTAATGGTTTTCCTAAAAAGTCTTTTATATTCTTATTCTTAATTCCTTTAGAACCTGCTCTTCCACAAATAGTAAATAATATTTTCATTCTGCATTTTCACCTTTATTCATATATCCATACTGGATTCATTTTTCTAATATCCTCTATGCTTCTCTTTTTAATAACTATGTTTGGAGATTGCCCAAAAACAAGACAATTATCTGGTATGTTTTCATCCTTTATATATGTACCAGCCGAAACAATTACATTCTTACCAATTTTAGAATTACCTAATATCGTGCTATTCGCATACATTATAACGTTTTCTCCAATTTTAGGATAAAATATTTTATCTCCCTGTCGATTTCCCCCAACCGTTGTTCCCTGATAAACAAAAAATCTATTACTATACTCTGCTCGTCCCAACACACTCGACATGGGATGTTCAGCAAAAAACACATCTGGTAAATCTATTGCATAAAACCATTCAACTGAATGTAAAATTTTATTTAAATAATAGACATATGAGGCTAGCTCTTCCATGTCATTTTCATACAAATCATGAGATAAATAATATAGAAAAACCGCTTGTTGGACTGTATGTTGCAGATAAAAACACACCTCACCTGTTTTATTATAATATTGTGTTTTCAATTTACTGCACGCATATTCCAATCTATTCATTGCAACCATAATTGAGCTTATGGGAATAGGTGGTATTGGCAGAATCTCCCCGGCAAAGCTATTATATAATTGCTTCTCAATATATCGTTTCAGTTCCTCTGCATTCAGTTTACATAACATTTCAATTAATCTCCCACTAATACAGACTAATTTCCCATAGATAATTTTAATGTTTCGACAGCTTTGTCCATATCATTAAAATTATCTGCTTTACCATCAATAATATCTATGAAGTAAATTAATTCTTTCTTTTGGAAATCATCTCTCTCCTCTTCGAAAGTTATTCTTTTTCCACTCTTCAAATAAGATACCTGATTCTGTATTAAATCACATAAAATTGTATCATTTTCTGTAAATAACAATAATTGCCGCATTGGAACCCTACCAAAATAATCCAAATGCAGTTCAACAAACATATTATTATATTGTGCCAGATAGATTGCTATATCTTCACTACTTATCTCCAGATGGGATATTTTCCCCATCAAACATATATTTTTCTGTGGTTTGCCAAATAAGTAATTCAAATAATCCCATTCGTGAATTAGATCAATTGCAACTCCACCCCCCATTTCTTTCTTCGCACTATATACCTCTCTATAATCAATCTGAGGTCTCCAATCCGGTAAATAGCTGGAAGATATTGCTCTGGCGCAATATACATGAGACAAATCTATATTGTTCTTAATATATTGTATAACCGCTTTATATCTCAATGGGCATGCAACATATATTGTTTTGTTGATTTTATTCTTAATCCTTTCAAATTCCTCTACCTGTTCATATGAAACAATTGGTTTTTCAACAAAAAAGGATTTCGTATTATTATAAAATTTTTGAATTGAATCTAAATGATATTGAGTTGGGTTCGTAATAAAAATTACATCATAATCTTTAGGCATTAAATCATAATTTTTATATTCACAATTAATATATGGTATTATACTATTATCAAGTTCCTTTCCCATACCACTTCTGAAAAGATCAATTTTAATATCAATCCCCCTGTTTTTACATACATCCACTAGGTTCTTTATGTGTCTATGAGCAATGGACCCAACTCCAACAAAACAAACTTTCATCTTCTATTCCTCAATCCTATCAATCAACTCCAAAGTAGATAAATCCTTTTCAAAGTCATATATATCATTTTTTAACTGTCTACGATTTACCATCTCAAAAAACGTCCTAATTTCATTTCGATATGCATTTTCAATAATTGATGAGCTATATCCTTCCTGATGCTCAACATTTTCATACAAATTTATATTTTCTTCCTGCTTATTCTCTAAATTATAATACATCAACCCCTTTGGAGTCCCATTCCATGATAAATATAGTTCCTCTCCGTAAACCTCTAAGTTCCTTACTGCCTTTCTTGAAACAACATCAACCGCAAAAATACCCTTATGTCCACCTTCATGTTCTATTGTTATCAAAAGATTATCCGGATAGTCTATTTGAAGTTCGGAATTCTTACTCTTAACAACACTGACTTTCTCTATATTTCCAAATACTGTAATAATCCAGGGCAATTCAATCGCCAAAATCTCCCGGCAACCATTTGTACGCCTGTCTTTTACAAAAAAATTCTTAAAACTTTCCCACGGATGCCAGTCAGGCAAATATTGCCCTGTGTGATAAATATAATTAAGCTTTTTATTCTGTGCCTTTACCTTTTCATTAATATACTTAATTTCATCGCGATATAGAAAAGTTGATGACAAAAACAATACTCTATGCTTATTTTCTGCCAATCGGATATTTTCCTCATATCTGTCTGATACCAGATTAATCTCTGTAAACACATCTTTTTCAGCATTTAAACACTGATTAATAATATTTCCATGTGATAAAGGTGAGGTACATACAAACACTACCGTTACAAATGAAATCACTTCATCCAGATTTCCGACAGTATTGATGCCAAACAATTTTTTCGTTTCTTTCTGCCTGTCTTCCTGTGCATCAACTCCTATGATATCTATATCAGAATACTCATCTCTAATCAACCGTATTCTACGTTTCCCCATAGAACCAAGTCCAACTACTGCTACTTTCACACCATTACCTCCTAAGCTCAGTTCTACTTATATCAGATCATAAAATTTTTTCTCTAAATCCATCTTCTGATTTTTTACAAGTTTCTCCAATATACTAACAATTTGCTTTGATGTCTCGCCATTCCCATATGGATTCTTTACATTCTTAGCTACTTCTCTAAAATCTGGCGACATAGCTTTTTCAATCGCTGCAACAATTTCTTCTTCTTTGCTGTCACAATTTATAACTGAATCAGCTTGAATCCTACCCTTTTGCCGATTACCTATATTAATGGTTGGTATTCCAAAAGAAGGTGCTTCAATAATACCGCTTGATGAATTACCTAACACAAACGCTGCATTATTTAATGCACTTAGATACTTTTTCATTCCCAAGGAATATGTAAAATACACATTATCATGTTTGTTTGCATATTCCTGTAAGATCCTGTTTATGGTTTCTCCACCGCAGTCTGCATTAGCACCCGTAATAATGAATCGATAATCCTTAAAATGACTCATCGCTTTAAGAAGACTTTTACATTGTTCCTCACAATCTCCTTCCAGAGTTACTGGATGAAATGTAACAACGCCATATGATTTAGCTAAATCAAAATTTAGCATATCCTCTAATTCTTCACGGCTAAACTTCGATTCATGCAATATATTTTCAACGCCTATGGCACCCACATTAAAAACCCTGTCTGGTGATTCTCCCAACTGTATAACTCGTCTTCGATATTCTTCCGTACTTGTAAAGTGATATAAGCTCATTTTTGTGATGGAATGCCTAATTGCCTCATCAATAGCACCTTCTGTTACTTCTCCACCATGCAAATGGATTATTGGAATTCTCGCATTCATTGCCGCACAGCATACTGCCAAAGTCTCATATCGATCCCCCAGTACCATCAGGTAATCCAAATGATGTTCTTCAAAATAATCACCAAACCCCATCAATGCCAGTCCCATACTTTTTGAAATACTTGCACTACCGCTTCCCTGTAAAAGAATATCGACTTTTTTATCTATAGAAAACCCATCTTTTTCAATTTCCTGCACAGTATATCCAAAATTACCTGATAAATGCGCTCCTGTTACCAATACACTCACATCAAAAATGTCTGATTCTGATAAGCGTTTAATAATTGTTCTTAATAATCCGTACTCTGATCTTGTAGCCGTTAATACTGCAATTTTCTTTTTCATAATTCTATCATCTCATCCTCTGCAAAATCACGTATTGCTTCCATTCCCACTACTTCAAACCAACGCATAGGTGAGATACCATTTCCCGGTCTCTTGGTTGTAATATTTTCCTCCGTCAGCACTTCACCCTTTTTAATTGTTCTCTTTGCGACAATACTTTTTCTTGCTATACCGATATTTTTCTTCTCAGATTCTGTTGGTTTTTTTTCACCAGTACCAAGTGCACACTCGATATTTCTAATGGAATCAACCATTTTCTTTAACTCATCCATTTCCAGGCTTGCTTTATGATCAGGTCCTTCCATATTACGATCCAATGTAAAATGCTTCTCAATGACAGTCGCTCCCATTGCCACTGCCGCAATTGGGACTTCTATTCCTTTTGTATGGTCGGAGTATCCCACCTCTACCCGAAAATGCTCTTTTAATGCAAGCATTGCATTCAAGTTTACATCGCCATATGGTGTTGGATACTCTGTGGTGCAATGTAATAATTTGATATCTTTTGTTCCATTATCTTTCAGAACCTTAATTGCCTCTTCAATTTCTTCCATAGTACACATACCAGTTGACATAATAACCGGTTTATTCGTTTTTGCAATTTTGATTAAATACGGTAAATTTGTAATCTCCCCAGAAGGAACTTTCCATAAATTACAACCTATTTCATTTAAAAAATCTATACTTTCCAAGTCAAATGGGGTAGAAATAAACTCAATCCCTATGCTATCACAGTATTCCTTTAGTTGAATAAAATTCTCATTCGACAGTGTTAACCTGCGCAACATTTGCAACTGTGTTTCTGTTCCACCTGTTGCATCTTTTTGATACTGTGCCTTCTCTGCATTCTTCGAAACTAATTTTTCTGGAATAAAGGTCTGAAACTTTATGTAATCGACTCCAGCCGCTTTTGCAACATCGACCATTTTCTTTGCTAGTTCAAAATCACCATTATGATTGACTCCGGCTTCCGCAATTATACACACATGATTCATACTCTTCCTCCAATTATCGTATTGTTTCTCCTGCTGGTACAATTTGTCCTTCTTTAATGACTCTTCCTTGTATAACTGTAGCATTTGCACCAATAAACGCACCATTTCCTACCGTAACATTACCGCACAAAACCGCACCCACAGCTATGTGTACAAAATCTGCCACAATGCATTCATGTTCTACCAAAGCCATTGTATTAATGATTGCCATTTTTCCTATGGATGCCTCTGCATTAATAACAGCCCCTTTACCTATAAATGTTCCTTCGCCTATCCTGGCGGAATCAGATATAATAGACGTTGGATCTTTGATAATTGGCAGATTAAAACCTATTTTTTTTACTTGTTTATACAACATCTCTCGTATGTTACCTTTTCCCATATATCCAATGGTAATTGCCACATTTTTAACTCCATTATCATAGAAATGCCTTAATTCTGCATCTGTACCAAGGTATTGATACTTAGATAAATGTTCCTCCACATCTGTGTATCCAACAATTCTATATTGGCCCTGTCTCTCTATGCAATCTGCTACGCTTTTTGCATGCCCGCCATAACCTATTAAAATAATTTCTTCCATAATTCTAATCCAATACTATATTAAGCTTTTCTTCCATTCGTTTCATTTCGCTAAACTCACCCATATCCAAAAAAGAATCTTCACTTATTGGATAAATTCCTACTTTTCCTCCATTACCCATAACTGCATATATTAAATCCGTCATATGAAACATTACCCCATCTGGAATAAGTGATATTACTTCTGGCTTAATTATATACATTCCTGTATTTATTAGATAGGATAAGTGGGGTTTTTCTTCCATACTTACTATTTCACCATTTTCTTTTGTATTAAGCACACCATATGGAACAATTAGATTTTTCAATGCCGATACCACAGTAATATCATTATTGTTTTTCTTATGGTGTTCATATATATCTCCATAATCAGCCAAAACTAAAGAATCACAATTTGCCACAAATATTGAATCAGTAAATTTATCTTCTATAATCTTAATGCTGCCACAAGTCCCAAGAGGTATATTCTCTTCTACATATTTTAAAGTATAATTCGGATTAGCATCTGCAAAATATGATTTAATCATGCTTTTTTTATAATTAACAGTTACATAAAAAGAATTGATTTCATATTCCGTAAAACAATTAATAATCCTCTCTATAATTGGAGTTTCACCTATGGGAATTAATGGTTTCGGCAATATCTTGGTGTACGGATACAACCTTGTTCCTCTTCCCCCAGCCATTATAATAACCGGAACTCCTGACAAATTTCTCTTATTTTTCTTTTTATTTAAACTAATATAATCTGATAAAAAAACAATATCCTGGATTTTTCGATTGTCGTCAACAATCGGTAAGGCTGTTATTGATTTTTCACACATAACTGTATCAGCAGACATTCTTGATCCAGCTGGCAAGAAATGTGGATTGCCTTTCATTGCCTTATCTACAGTCGAATTCAAATCGCCAGAACTTAAAATCCAACGTCTAATATCACCATCTGTTACACACCCTACTAAAGACTGTTCATTATCCGTTATAAATAGTATACCCCTTGCATTTACATCAATCATTTTCATGGCATCAACAATGGTCATAGATGTATTACCAATAAATTTATAAATATGTTCTTTATCCATACGCCATTTCTCCCAAAACTTTCTTTATTGTTTCTGCCACAAACTCAATTTCTTCATCTGTAATTTGCGTACTGGAAGGAATATTAAGAATTCTTTCTGCATAATATGGAGCTTTTTCCAGTTCATATGTAATTTCATTCTGATATGGAAGTTGTTCATTTATCAGCCCCCAAATCGCCCGTGTCTGTATTCCATGCTTTTCCAGTTCTTTAATTATATCCCTCATGGAAACCTTAATTCTCTCTCTGTTTATTTCCACAGAATAGAACCACTTGTTCGATAATGTTCCTTCTCTAAAATCTACTACTTTTCCAAAATCAAAACCCTCAAGTAACTTTTTATATTTATCAAAATTGTCTTGCTTTCTTCTGATAAACTCTGGCAGTTCTTCCATCTGAGCCACCCCCAAAGCCGCCTGCAAATTAGTCATTCTGTAATTATATCCAACTTCATTGTGAATATAAAAATGTGAATCATCCTTAGCCTGTGTGGAAAGGTAACGAATATGATCAACCACTTCTGCATTATTTGCAGTTACTGCGCCACCACCACCTGTAGTGATTATTTTATTCCCATTGAAAGAAAATGCGCCAAAATCTCCGATTGTACCCGCATATTTACCCGAGAGAGGGCCATCAATATATTTAGATCCTAATGCTTCTGTAGCATCCTCGATAACTTTTATATTGTATTTTTGGGCTGTTTCCATAATGCGTACCATATCCGCAAGATTGCCAAATATGTGAACTACAACCAATGCCTTTACGTGTTCTCCGTGATATGTAAGTATACCATCTTGAAACTTACACTCATTTTCACAAAACTTCCGGAGTTTCTTGGGATCCATACACAAACTTTCATCACAATCTATAAAAACAGGATTGGCAAATTGATACTTTACCGGATTAACAGCAGCAATAAATGTAAGTGGCGGAACAAGGACAACATCCCCTGGTCTTATTCCTGCTTCAACCAACGATAAATGAAGTGCTGAAGTTCCGCTCTGACAGGCAGCAACATTTTCTGTATGCAGAAATTCTGCCAATTGATGTTCTAATTTTGTGATATACGCTCCGCCAGTTGAAACCCATCCTTGTTCAAGTGCATCATTTACATATTTCTTTTCATTTCCTTCAAAATTTGGAATTGATAGTGGTATAAATTTTCCCATTTCCCACCTCCAGATTATTACATTTTCGAGTCTAAAGATTTTCCTTTCTCAATGTGATTGAAATTAGGAAGATATTCCTGAATAATTTTTACAATATTTTCTTTTGATGTTTCTTCCTTTTCAAAGGAATTATCAAGTTTTAATAAAAGCTGCATTAATGATTCTTTTTCCGGAACAGACTTATTAACAATAACGCCTAACGCATTAAATCTATTATTATCCACAGATTCCTCTGCTGTAAAGAACTCCTCATAATCCTTCTCTCCAGATGTATCGGATTTTGAATAATGCACCGGATATCCTTTACTCCCTGACCTTAAATTGATAGATTTTTCAATTGCGTCTTCGTCAGAATCACATTCCAATACTTCAAACCCATGTTCCTGTATAAGTTCGGTAGCAATTCTATCAAATGTCATCATCTGTGCCTTCTTAAGCTTTGGGAAAAAAATCTCCCTATTATTTCCAAGCATGCATGACAACATACAAATCTGACCACTCTCCTCAGGTGAAACAAAGTATCTCTTAACATCCATTGGTGCACCAATGGGTTGTAGTTTTGATATTCTTGCCAAAAAACCTGCCGGCAAAGAACCATTTGAAAATGCCACATTGGCAAAGCGTGCTGTCTTTACCGGGAATTTATCTGAATACGAAAAAATCAAATCCTCCATAATTCGTTTACTTGCTCCCATAATATTTACCGGATTAGCAGCTTTATCTGTCGATACACAAAAATATTCTTCTGGCGGAAATTCTACCAATAAATCGAGCAGCCTTTTTGCATGTAAAACATTATTTTTCAACAACGCTTCTACGGAATAGATATCCTTTTCCGAACGTACATGCTTATGGGCTGAAAAGTTTCCAATGATATCAAATCCTCCACGCTTTTGAAACATTTTTCTGAAAACATCTGAATTAAAGTCCATTGGATACGGAATATAATCCTCCGGGACATACATTCCCCTTATGCTTCTAATATCCCTGGTTAACTCAGCCAGTGCATTCTCATTTATATCCACAACTACAAGCGATGCAGGTCGAAAAGGAAGTATTGATTTAACAAACGAGGAACCTATGCTTCCTGCTCCTCCAATAACCAATACACTTTTTCCCTCTATTTTCTGCGTTAATTCCTTCTCATGTTGTTTTATATCGCTTAAAAACATACTTTGAGGTCTCTTAATTACTTTTTCATTTATAAACGTATCAAGATTAAACATAATTTCCTCACTTATATTTATTCAAAATATTTTAAATAATCTTCTTTAATGCCTCCAACAACACATCCATATCCTTTGTATCCAACGCTCCCAAATGTCCTACCCGAAACAGCTTTTCCTTCAATTCTCCACCATTAGGGCACACCCATATACCATAATCCCGTTCCAATGTTTCAAATATTTCATATGCTGATAATCCCTCTTCTACCATAAGCGGAGTTACCGCATTGGACAATGAAGGAGAGGAAATCCTAAACGGCAGATCTTTTATTCCGTCCCGAAAATATGAAGCCAGTTCAGCAATCCGCTGATTTTCTGCCTCAATACCCTTTTCACACAAACTCTCCATCCTTGCATGTATCTGCAACAAGATACTTACAGCCGGTGTAAATGGTGTCTGTCCACGTTCCCCATTCTTTAACGCATCCGCAAGATTAAAATACATACTTGCAATCTTTCGGTGATAAACTCTGTTCACAGCATTCTCTGACAAGACTAAAATCGATATTCCCGGCGGTACAGCAAGTGCTTTCTGTGACCCTGTTATCATAACATCAACATCCAACTCCGACATATTAAGTGGATCCGCAAGGAAAGCGCTGATTGCATCTACTACCAGAAACAATTTATTCCTCTTGCAAAAGTCAGACACTAATTTCATGTCATACAGCTTTCCAATAGATGTCTCATTCATATTGATAAGAAATCCCGTGTATCCTTGATTTTCATATGGTTGTAACATTTCTTCAGTAAGTTTACTTTCAAACGATACTATTATTTCAGTATATGGAATTTCATGAATCTCACATAATTGTGCAAATCGATGTCCAAAACTCCCTCCATTCACCACTAATACTTTATCCGATGAATCAAAAGAATTCATTACTGCTGCTTCCATTGCTCCCGTTCCGGAAGCTGTCAAAAACACTACCCTCGAACCTTCTGGTGCATATGTAAGCTTTTTCATCATTTCTTCATTTTCTAGCATTAACTTTGAAAAACTTTGATTTCTAAAATATGGTGTTGGTTCTGCTCCAATATTCAGAACTTCTTTATATTCCTGTACCGGTCCTACTGTAAAATTCAACATATTATCACACTTCCTGCCGTAAACCAGCATAATCTTATTGATATTTTCCTAGATCAAAATCTACAATACCATGATTTTTAATTCGTTTTTCTACTGGAGGGACTTCCATATAATGATCCCCAAATGTATATCTTAAATAACTATCATAGTCTTTGGGAGCATAAAATCGATATCCTTCAAATTCCAATTCCGTTAACTCTGTAAAATATTTTAATGGAAATCCGTTTGCATCCTCTATCCCATGCCAACCTATAATTCCCACTTTCGAACAATTGCTTTCCGTATATTCTGCTGCCATTTTTTCCGTTACAGAATATATTAATTTTTTTGGTATAATGCATGCCAAAGACCATGCAATTCTTCCTAACAGCGTTTCACTTGTATATCTGGCTGTCCTGGCATATAATACTTTTCTGCAGAACTTTGCTATCTTATTATGTCTTTTCCTTGTTTTTTCATTGTCCGGTATGCCATCACACGGAAAAATGTCAATAAAAATACCTCCATGCATTTTCAGACGTTCCTGTCCTATTCGGACCGCTTTGGTTCCATTCATTCTGATTTTGCTATATAACCATGGATATCCCTTATCATTATTATAATTCTGAAATGTCATGTTAGAAGATAATTGACCTGACACTTTACAGAATTTTTCATACTCACTTCGCAACATTCGTACATCGATATCATCATCCCACGGAATAAAACCTTTATGTCTTACTGCTCCAAGTAAACTTCCACCTTCAATAATATATTTAATATTATTATCTCTGCATACCCGATCCAATTCTCTCAAGATCTGAAGTTGCACGGAATGCATTTTCTGTAATTCGGCATCTGTTAATTCTACTTGCTTTGTTTTCATTTTTATTCCTCATGTCAAAATTACTTTTTCCTTAATATTGCATACCAATGGCTTGTTTCCGATAATTCTTTTTTATCTAATTGTTCAAAATAACCTTCCTTGACAATATCGCATTCAGCAACTAATGGAGCAAGCATCTCCAGATATTCCTCTCTTGTGCGATAAATTGCATCATAATTATCATCAAGACTCTCTGACCAAATATGATTCAGAGTCAGTCTTTCTTTGACCCCTACGCTTTCCTCTATGTAAATAATAGAACCTTGATTTACAATATTTCCTAAATTTCTGTAACATTCCCTCAAGTCACCGTCATTAATATACATTGACACTCCAGCAATAATAACCGTGTCAAATTTCTCATCTGTTATTGTAGGTGTTGAAAAAATATTTTGAAAATTACTATTTATAAACTTTGCCTTTGGCTCGTTCTCATAACGCTTTGATGCAGCTTTTGTCATTTCTAAAGAGAAATCCGTTCCAACATATCTTCCCCAAGTAGGTAAAACATTTTCAGCCCATCTTCCAATTCCGCATCCAATATCCAACACACTATGTGTTTCCTTAACATTTAAGAAGTTTAATACATAATCCTTCTCAAACTCATGCCATTTCTTCGCATAATCCGGATTGTTGTCTCCCAAAAGCACTGTTGTATACTGACTTTTTTCACCATTCAGGTATTTTTTTGCTCGTCTATCATAGAATTCCTGAATATTGCTTCCGCTCACATCAACTTTCCTGGAATAGATTCTATTTTGATTATCCATCACAATCTCCATTCAACACAATGTATTTTAAAATTATATCGACATTTTCAATCAATATATTAACATTCAATTACTCCAACACCTTTTTTGATTAAACGATCCCTGTATACACTGAAATTTGCAGAACTTTTCTCCGTTAATATTACCGTCTTTCCTGCACCTCTAACACCAGTTACCATGCATACCTGATAGGGTGGATTTTCATCAGAAAAATTGTCAATAATTTCATTTTTCTGCATTACCCTTTCTATATAGTTAATTGGTGATTTTCCAAAGGCTAAAGTAGATGGATTCTTCATTCTGCTCCTTTATAACTTTTTATAACTCCAAAATATTTTTATAACTTTTTATATTTCTTTTCAACTCTTTTTTCAATGTCCTAATGAGCACCTACAACTTATATAATCCCTCTTTTTCTGACAAATTCTTCCGTTATCCCTGTTATCGCAATGGACTCTCCTGCAGTCAGTTTGTAACTCTGTTCTCCAATTCCATGAATTTTAGCCATAAATTCACTAATTTCATAGCGCAATCCATCGCCAATAAATTTAGGTTCATAATGCTCAATGACCGTCTCATCTTCATAACGTACATCAAATTTTTCAGTCAGCCACCAAGGCGACTGTGCAATCACATATCCTTTAGCTCCTGCAACCACCAATTGCCCCTCTGACTTTACTGCCATACCAACTTTAGCTGTTGCCATAGCATTTTTATAACGAATCTGAATCTTTGTGTAATCATCGGTTCCAAGTTCATTGTCAATACTGTCAAATGTAACCGATTCATAATCCTTACCTAATATCTTAATAATTGGCATAAGTGCATTTCCACCATATTCAAGAAATGCCCCACCATATTTTGAATCCATTCGTTCTCTGGAATTAATTTCTGCAATACGCGTAAAGCAAGCCTCAACATCCTTAATTTCTCCAATTTTTCCACTTTGAACCACATTGAGTAGTTGTTGAAACCCTGGACAATATGCCGCCTTAATTGCTTCCATCAAAACTACATTTTTTTTCGAAGCAAGCTCATACAATTCCTCACTTTCACTTTTTGTAAAAGCAAGTGGCTTCTCACACAAAACATGTTTGCCCGCATTTAATGCTTTTTGGGCATACTCATAATGTGTCTCATGGGTAGAAGCAATATAAACGGCATCTACCCCCTGAAGAAACTCCTCATAATCCTCTGTTAGGACAACCACTTCATATTCCGCACAGTTTTTCTGAAAGTTTTTCACACTCTCCAGATCTGGATTATAAGCACTGATTACAGCCATACCACTAGCGTACCTTGCCTCCGCCAGAAAACGTTGTGCAATACGTCCTGTCCCCACAAGTCCCACTTTAGTAATATTAAATGCACTACCTCGAAGCATTGTCGATGAAATATTGGGCGTTCTTTCAAGATAAGTTACTTTACAAAAAGCATTCAAATAATCAAATGTGCCTACCCAGTCTGAACCAACTGTAAATATATCAACACTATACTTCTGAATGTCTTCAATCTTTTGCCCTTCATGATCCTCTACAATAATCATGTCGGCAAGCCCGGTATTTTTAACATTCTCAATCCTCTTCACAACAGGATCAATCACATTTAACTTCCCCCTTGCCTCATCAAAATGCTCCGTAGTAACACCGACAATCAGATAATCCCCTAACGCCTTTGCCCGTTCTAATAATTTATAGTGACCTTCATGAAATAAATCGAAGGTTCCGTATGTTATTACTTTTGTCATAATAATCCGTGACTCCTTAGATATTCTTCCTGCTTTTTATAATATGGGTAATCGTGTGCTCTTCCTGCATTATAAGATGGTGTCATGTAATCACCGTATGTCTTTTTCAAAATTGCATCATATCCGCATGGTACCGATACTTCCATCTGTTCAAACGGCACCATTATCGTATCGCAAAACCATTCCTTGTTCAGATAATACTCCGGCTGATAACATATATTAGTGGGAAAATATGTTAATTGATCGCATTCCTCCTCATGAAATAATCCGGCAATCCTGTCAAGTAATAACCACAACTGGTTTTCTTCATTGACACCTCTGGTTATTTTGGTCTGGCATAACGACTCAATCTGTTCTAAATAGCCTTCTATCTCACCATTTTCAGTATATGTTTTATAATTCTTCGCCGCAGAATATACAACCGTATATAAATTTCTCTGAAGCTGTGCCTGCTCCCGGTCTCTTGGCACAAAATCAAGCGGTACAATATCAATCCCACATATGTAAGGGCATCCATAAAACCTTTTCCGCCGTTGCTCATCAAGTATAATCTGCCTGGTATTCATGACCGAGGTGGTAGGCTGACTGTGAGTCGGATCCGCATAAGAGCTGCTGTTGTAATATCCCTCTGGAAGTTCATCCGAAAGAATCCTCATCAATGTCTGATAGTCCTTACGTTTCATGGCAATATCAATGTCATCATCCCACGGAATGAACCCTTTATGCCTTATGGCTCCCAGAAGGGTTCCCCAGTGTGCATAATAGGTAAGTCCATAATCCGTACATATGCGGTGGATTTCCTGCAGTACTTCCATCTCAACCGCCCATACTCTCTTCATCATTTCCGATACGGTAAACCCACATCTTATCTCTTCTTTAAAAAAATCCTCATTGATTGCAAGCATATTTTCATCCTTAAATGCACTTAATATAGTTTCTATATTTTTCCTCATCAAAGCCTTCTGCAATCGCGCGATATAGCGGCATCTGCTTTACCAGAATCGAGGAGTACGGTGAATATGTAATATCCTTCACTTCTCTTAATGCCGTCTGGGTTAATGGCTGATACATGAAGTAATCCAGCGTTATGCCTCTTGCTTTTGCAAAATCCAGCGTTTCATATAAATACGTATGTAAAAAGTATAGCTTTATTTCCTCATAGAATGGTTCAAAATGCTCCGTTTTCTTCATAAATTCCCAGACCAGAAGCTGCACTGCTGCGTGCTCTAAAAGAGTCTCCTTTGCTTTCATGTCATTGCGCATGGTGCCATTATTATTCTGCCTGTATATGTACAATTTGTCTGGCATAACGGCAAATCGTTTCGCCGTATAAAGCAGTGGATACACAAATAACGGTTCTTCATATACTACATGTTCCGCATACTGTACTCCCGCTTTTTCAACAACTTCCCTTCGATACAGTTTATTCCAGCATCCGTACGTCAATGTTTCGCTCAGTAACATTTTCTTTCTGTCCTCCGGCGAATCAATCTGTATGAATTCATCTTTTATCGGCTGTTTACTGTCCACAATACCGATTTTGTCAAAATAATAGTCAAAACCAAATTGAACAATGTCTGCATCCAGTTTCTTTGCTTTTTCATATACTTTTTCAAAAATATCCAGAAGCACCCAGTCATCCGCATCAACAAAAGCGATATATTCACCGGAAGCATACTTTAACCCTTCATTTCTTGCTCCACCCTGTCTTCTGTTTTCAGGAAGATCGATTATGGCAACGGAATCCGGATAAGCTCTTTCAAATTCCATGAGCATTTCCCATGTTTTCCCCTCATCGGTAGATGCATCATTAACAAAAATAAGTTCTAATGCTTCCATCCCGATGGTTTGCTGGACCAGTGATAAGAAGCACTTCGGAAGCCATTTAGTTGCGTTAAAACATGGAATAATCACGCTAACCTTTTTATTCATACAAATACTCCTTTTCACCAGTATTATATCACACCCCCTTTGATTCTTCCATTAAATATCTTAGTTCTTTGGTCCCTGCAAAATCATCATCAGTTTATCATTAATGGCAATCAGCTGCTGCACCTTACTCTTTAATTCTCCATTTTCAGCCAGCAGACCGCTTATAAATGTTTCCAGACTGCCATCCATCATTAGCTTATACTGCATTTCCTCCAGCATCCTATGATAAAACGGCGTCATTTTGGCATAATCCCACCAGATTTGCTCAATGTCAAAATGGCAATTCTGTACATCCCATGGTTTATCTCCTGCATAATGAATAATTGCTGTATTCTCCTTCACATACTGATAGCTAAGCTTCTGATTATGGGAAATCCTTGCAAATAAATCATATTTTGCATAATCCACATATCCGATACGCTCCCAGTGTACATAATTCAGAATATCTTGATCCGGAGCCTCCATCTGATAATTCCACTCTTCAACAGCTTCCATATAGGTTCTGAAATTATGATTCTGCCGTATTTTCCCAATATTAAGAAGCATGACTCCCGCATTAAAGTACCGGTATCCCTGTTGCAGCATAGGACCAAACATCTCCCGCTGTTTCTCTCCAAAAGTATCAGGAGTTCTTTTTCCGTTGCTGTCATCCGCCGCAATAATTTCATATTCTCCGAAATCCATGTGATATAAATCGCAGATGGACTGATTGATAATTAAATCCACATCCAGATACAGTAATCGTTCCACACTCTCCGGCAATATGTCCATTAACATCAGTCTGTAATATGTTTCTATGCTCCATTGCGTATTCCTTGGCAGTTTCACATCGAATTTACTTCCATCCACCTTTAAAGATATAATACTGATATCATACTGTTTTAAAGAATCTTCCAGAATCCGAATATCTTCTTCCTCTAGTTCACTATGCAGAAGATATGCATCAATATGTTCCCCATTATTGACACATAAGGAAGTCAGCATGACTCCCGTATAATATAAGTACTTTTTATTTAATGCCGTGGCAATATTCATCTTTTTGCTCCTCGTATCCCTTTCTACTCTTCCCTAAGTGCCAGTTCCACATAAATTCTTGCCTGATGAAGATTACCATCATTTAAATAAGCATTGGCAAGATAATTATACACCCGGATTCTTTGCTCCTTGTCCTCTTCCAAGATTTTCTGAATTGACAGTGATATAAATTCTGTAGATAAATTCTTTTCCAGAATAAAATGGTATAATGCATTATCTGCCAGACTTTCCGTAAGCAGTTCTTTCAGGTGAACATATAATTTCGTCAATTCTTTATAATCCGTGGAATAGGATACCAGATTCCTTTTTCCTGCTCTTTCTTCTGTCGTCATTATTTCTGCAAAGGTATATATCGCCGCCAAATCTCCCTCTGTATCCGAATCCTTAAAAAATAAGTCAGGCCTCTTTGTATTTACTTCTTTTAAATATGCCGTAACCTCTTTATACTGACCATCCTGTAACAATTTTGCCGATTTTGCAATCACTTCCTTGGTCTCTGACTTAACCCCCATCAGGCCAACGGGTGCCTCATATGGTTTTAACTGATTCTGTCTGACCCAAACCATAACCAGACGTTCCGCCAGAAATCCAAACACACGTCGGTCATAATCATCATATCCTGTCATATCGATCTGTTTCTCTACCTCAAAAAGAATGGTAAAGAGCCACTCTGCATACTGATTCATCAGTTTCCGGCTGGTAACCATCATGTTGGCATAATACATGCAGCATCCGTCCATGACCGTATCATAGGTTAACAGATACTCCGGATAATATTTTTTTATAGCCTCCCTTGTAAGGTCAAGATCTCTTGCATAATGCTTTTTTGCATAACCCTCGTAAATACTTTCGCCTTCCGGATATATCAGCCGTCCTGTAACGATTACATCATATTTCTTTAGAATTTCTTCCAGCTCTGATGCCTGAAACAGTTCTTCCTTTTCATTAAGAAAATATCTTCTGTAATGACAAAGACCTGTTATGTCACAATCCGATCCATTCTTCCACATCCAGTAAAGCCCTGATAATTCACTATAATTAGGATTCTTCGCAGAAATATTATCTCCCGTGTTATCCGTAAGATATCCCAATGGCTCATGCAATGCCGCTCCTACCTGCAACGGAATATAGATTTTATCCTCCGGCACATCAAATTCCTTATGTGCCATTACATATATCCTTATGTCCTTCAATGCTTCCTCCTAAAAGAATGACCCAAGTATAACCATACCTGGGTCCACTTCTCATACTCTTTTAATACTCTGCTGTTACCTTCTCTATCTGCTTTACAAATTCCAGAACTCCGCCCTTAAGCGCAACAGCAATCAATGCATCCTCTTTCTTTGACAATGCATCTCCCAATTCCTTTACTGCCTCATTCACCTTTTCCTTTTCAATCAGGACTTCCTTCTCATTAATCACGTCCATTGTCCTGTTAATTATTTCAATAATCCAGTTAATTCCCTTCACCACTTCATCCAGATACGCATCCGTATCTAACAGTCTGTTTCCGCTCAGTTCTTCGGAAACATTTTCAATTCCCTTGATAAGCTTTGCACTATATTCATGTGCAACCTGTAACGCCTCTATCTGCTGCTGTCTGTAATCATCCATGATTTTCATCTCCTAAATTCTTGTTTTCTCCATGCGCCCCGTTCAATCCAGGCTGATACTATATATTAATATATCGGCAGTATTCTTTAAAATATTATACATCCAATATAAATTATGTTATACTTATTCCATATAGTCCAACCGGAGGAACGCCACATGCCAAAAGTATCCATTATTATTCCTGCATATAACGCCGAAAAAACCTTAGCTGCCTGTCTGGGCAATCTGGTTCATCAGACACTCCCAGATATTGAGATTATCCTTGTAAATGACTGTTCCACAGATAACACTCTGTCTATTATGATGGATTGTGAATCACAATTTCCTGAGAAAATCATTGTTGTAAACTCCGACAAAAACCGTGGCGCAGGTGGTGCAAGGAATGTGGGACTATGCTATGCATCCGGTGAATATATTGGTTTTGTGGATAGTGATGACATCGTCGTTCCCGAAATGTATGAGAAATTATATCAAAAAGCCATTGAGGAGAATTATGACATTGTTGACTGCGGCTATTATAACGAGGCAACCGACAGTGCCATGGTCCATACCTCAGATGAGTTATCCGGTACATTGAATGACTGGAAGAGAAGTGAATTAATTGCCAGTGGCGGCTATTTCTGGTCCAGAATTTTTAAAAAATCATTTTTTGACGAATTAAACATCCAATTCCGCGAAAACTGTATTCTGGAGGATTGCGAAACACTTATGCTGACTTTTGCCAAGGCACATAACATCGGCAATGTAAAGGAGATTCTTTACTGCTACAAAAATTACAACACTTCCATTTCAAAGTGTACCAATGCAGCTACCTTTTTCCGTAACTCCACTGCCGCCATTGAGGCCATTTATAACACCTTGTCTGTTCTGCCAAACTATCCGGGAATTCAGAAAGCTGTAGAATACTCCATTGTTAATTTGTGTGCACTCAGCATTGATGCCTGCCTGACAAGCGGGGCAAACGACCCGGAATTCATAAATAAAGACCGTTATAAGAAAATTGCAGGATATCTTCAATCCATGGTAAAGATTCCGTTCGACGATAACAATTTTATTAGAAATAAGATTTCTAAGGAAGAACGAAACACTTTAAAAGAGTTACTTTCCTATTCCTTTTAACCGCTTTAACGCCTCCAGTGCCGGTTCATATTCTCCACACTGCTTATAATATTGTCTGGCTTTTTCATACTCACCGAGGCACTCACGGATAACACCGGCATTATAGTACGCCTTAAAACTGTTGCACCCTTCTACCTTGCAGAAAGAATAGGTAACCGCTTTTTCAAATTCCCTGACAGCCTCCTCAAACATGGCGTTATTCATATATGCAAGCCCCATAAGGAATACATAATCAGCCGATACGGCAAACTCCTTATAAATATTCTCTAAAAACATCATTTCCCCATACCGTTTCAACTGTAACAGGGCATAAGCATACGTTTCCACCATATCCTGTACATACTCAAGTCCCGGATTCAGATCAAAACCAAGTCCCTGTTCAAAATACTCTGCTGCCTTATCATATTCCTGGCACATGTAATAACTCTTGCCAAGCTGATAAAAAGTATATGGGTCTTCTCCCATTTCTTTTAAATCCAACAGCAGAAGCTCAATATTTCTCTTTGCCTTTTTCTTTTTTTCCTCTTTCGTTCCCTCATATCCACTATGACCGATCTGAATGGGCACATTCTGATGTTCAGCACTTTTTCCATCTTTGCGTACTACCTGTTCATGAATCCGTCCTCTGTATTCATAAAATCTTCGGTCAAACATACGGCTGATTCGTTCATGCCCTGATTCTTTGCCATCCACGCCATCATAGTTGTTTACTCTTTCAATCCGCCCAGCCATCTCAGGATTTTCACGCAATAATTGTTCCACCCGTCTCACATCAAACTGCTCAATCCATTCATCACTATCCAGAACCAGAATCCAATCATTATTTGCCAGACTAACAGAATAATTTCTTGCCTTGGAAAAATCATTACACCATACAAATTCACCTAATACATCTGCATAGTTTTTTATAACCTGCTTGGTTGCATCCATGGAGCCTGTATCTACCACTACAATTTCCAAATCATATAACTTTAATGATTTCAAACATTTTTCTAATTTTTCTACTTCATTCCTTGTAATAATACATACGGACAACTTCATTGGACATCCTCACCATTATTTGTTTTCTATCTCTGCAAACATCTTTTGAAAAGCCTTTTCATAACCATAACTTCTCACTTTTTCATGACCACATTCTGCAATCTGTATCCGTTCGGAATCATGAGACAGATAATATTCTATCTTTTCCATCATATCCTCCGGACTGCTATACATTACCAAATCTTTTCCATCTTCAAAATGTTCTGCTATCCCAGCCTGATAATTGGTTAAACAGAATCCTCCGGCTCCAAGAATATCAAAGACCCTAAGTGGTACACCTGATGTAATGGAACGCATGGTAATATTTAAATTAATCTTTGAATTTCGGAAAACCTTTGGCATCTCCTCACAATATTCCACGCCCCCATGCGCCTTTACCGACGGGATGTCCTCTATCCGGCCCTGGGTAAACAAATTTACCTGAAATCGCGACGCCGCCATAGACAACAGTTTCCGTCTCTCGGTTCCTGTCACCAGCTTATTCATCTGATTCGCCATGACAATGGAATCCGGAACGTTCATTCCCTGCAAATCCATATTTATGGCATGAAGATACTTTTTGGTGAACTCTTTATCCACGATTTCATTAATAAAGTTATATCCATAAACCTTCTGCTGTGCCTCTGTCAATGCATCCACAAATCCAGAGTAGTATTGCGGGATGTTATCCGAAAACATTGCCTCATTCTTTTTAAGATATAGGTTTCCCACAAAGCTGACATCATATTGATACCGTGTTCCCCGAATATCAGTACCCAGCAGTTTATCCAGCCGTTCCCTGTCTACCGCCAGCGGCATATAGAACAAATTCTGTACCTTGTATGCATCCAGAGTCTGAATTCCATCCTTTTCAAAAAGATAAATACGATTACAGTCATAATACACTTCCCTCTGAAATAAAGTATAATTAGGCCAGTCGTAAATCCATGATATATATATTTTCTTCATCTGATGACACATTCCTGATATCATGGGAAGAAAATCATATGAAAATACTATATCAATATCCTTTGCCATTTTCTCTGCTGCCTCCATGGCAGCCCGTCCATCCAGATATTCTTTTACATCCCTTTGCATCACAAGAACTTCATCCGCAATCTCTTTCAGATGATTCAGGGTATCCCTAAAAGAATTTTCATTCCAGCTGCAATATAAGATTCTCATTGAACACATTACCTCACTGTTTCAAACCACCGAAGTATCTCTTTACTTTCCTCAGTCATGTTCTTATTCAGATAAAAATTATTCTGCCAGTTCTCCCATTTTCCGGCTGATATTTTCTTTAGACTTCTTAAGTTATCCATCAACTGAAAGGACGGATTTTCCTGATTCCAAAGACACATTCCAATTGCGCAGGAAAAACAGCTCAACATAGCATAATCCATTGCTTCCAAAACATTTTTCCCTATTTCCGGAATTTTGGAAGACTCTGGAAGAAAGGACTGTTTCAGGAAACCAACTGCTTCCATTGCATCCAGCATATCGGAAAATTTTTTCTGCTCATTTCCTGATTTTGAAGAGGACTGTTCATTATTCTTATAATAATATAATACTAATTTTACATTTCCTATTCTCTTTGCCAGCAAAACGACATGTATCAGGAAATCCAAATCTTCATAAATAACACCTTCACGAATCCGGCATTGATTTTCTTTGAGCAATGAGGATCGAAATATTTTCGTTACTGCATAACCCACGCCGGCAATGATTTTTCCTCTCTTCTCATCATCCAAATCACCGATGACATCATCCCCATAAGACAATACTGACTTTCCCATGTTTTCTTCATAGTATGCACAGTCTACAATATCGCAATCTTCTTCGGCTGCTTTTTGATATAGCTTTTCATACATCGTCCCATCAATCACATCATCGCAATCCATGAAGCCAATATATTCGCCTTCTGCCATACTAATTCCCATGTTTCTTGCCCCACCGGCCCCACGGTTTACTTCAGAACAAATCACCTTGATTTTATTCGGATATTGTTTTCTCCAATTTTCAAGAAGCTCTCCACTTTTATCCGTAGAAGCGTCATTCACCAGAATCAGTTCCATTTCTCCCAGGGTTTGTCCCGTCAGGCATTTCATGCATCTGTCAATATACTTTTCTCCATTGTAAACCGGTACGATTACAGATACTTTTACCAAAATATAATCCCCCTTAGCCGGATTTTTCTTTTTAAAATTATATCATGAACATTCTTAAAAGTCATCCAGCAAAAAGGGTACCGCTCACGATATATTCGTAAACGATACCCTTTATTAAAACGATGAACTATCTAAAGATTACTGTAAGAGTGACAGTACACCCTGTGTTGACTGATTTGCCTGAGCAAGCATTGACTGACCAGCCTGAGCAAGAATGTTGTTCTTGCTGTACTCAACCATTTCTTCAGCCATATCAACATCACGGATACGGGATTCAGCTGCCTGAGTATTCTCGCTTGTTGCATCCAGGTTGTTGATAGTGTGCTCAAGTCTGTTCTGAAGAGCACCAAGTGTTGATCTCATTTCAGATACAGAATTGATAGCTGCCTGAATAGATGCCATTGCTGCACCTGCTGAAGAGAAAGAGCTAACCTTAAGTCCGCTGACCTGAAGAGTAGAAGCATTCATATTCGTAATAGAAATACCAATCTTCTGTCCACAGAGAGAACCAACCTGAAGATTCTTACCAGTAAAGGAACCATCCAGTAAGTTCATTGTGTTGAACTGTGTTGTAGAACGGATTCTGTCAATTTCAGATGTCAGCTGATCCATTTCCTTCTGAATAGCATCTCTGTCTGTTGAAGTATTGGTGTCGTTAGCTGCCTGTGTAGCTAACTCATTCATTCTCTGTAAGATGGAATGTGTCTCATTCAGAGCACCTTCTGCTACCTGGATTAATGAAATACCATCCTGTGCATTTGCTGAAGCCTTGTTAAGACCTCTAATCTGGCTTCTCATCTTTTCGGAAATTGTAAGACCAGCTGCATCATCTGCGGCTCTGTTAATTCTATATCCAGATGATAACTTTTCTGTTGATTTTGCCTGTGCGTTTGTAACACTTCCTAAATTTCTGTTTGCATTCATTGCTGTCAGATTGTGCTGTACTACCATAATTCTTTTCCTCCTTGAACGTTAACCGTTTTCTTTATATCCTTATTTTCCAGTGATGTTTCAATATGTTTCTCACTTATTTGTAATATATATCGGAGTATCTTTTTCAAACTTAATAGCCGAAGAAAAAAATTTTTAAATATTTTTATACTCAGTTATAAACCTTCTTCGCGATTCTTCATATGCCTGTTCTGTTGCCGGATTTTTCCCTACACTTACTTCATGAAGAACACCCGCCATCCCACAATTCAAAACTCCGGCCCTATAGCCCGCTCTTTGAAATTCCATAGTCTGAGAGACATCATAAAAATGGAAATTTGTAAATAAATCGTCCCTCCATGCAACATCAGCACTGGTTGCAATCAGCACCCCATCCAGACATTGTACCGGGATTATTAATTGCATAAAAGTCTCCTGAATTCCCTGTCCATCTGTTACAGACCGAAGCACATGAAGCGTCCAGTCCTGATATAAGCATAAGTGTTTATCCTCCACGCTGCTATCCCACCATATACCATTCTTTGGCATTTTACTGGTGCCTGCCACTCCAAGCATCTGATAATGAGAATCTTCTAAACCCCGTATCAGTCGTTTTGTAAAGTCTACATCAAACAAAAACGTATCCTGATGGATGTAAATCTTATATACTGCATCAGATGCTCTCATTCCAATATTGTAGCCTTGGGTCATGCTTTTGGCATGAAAAATAACAAATACGCTTATTCTGTAATTTTCCGGTACATTTTGATACTGCAAATACAGCAGGACCTCTTCCACATAGCTTTCATCATTGGCACAAAGTATAAAAGAAATTTTGTTCGCATCCCTTTTTTTCGGCGGGTTAATTTTAGTCATATCCCATTCTTCTGCATCTAAATAATGCACTTCCAGTTCAGTTTTTGTACGCTCTCCGCAAAAAACTTCTCTGTTTACCCCGTTTATTCCTTTAAATGCATTGGCATATCTTTTTAATACTTCTGCTTTTTGTGTCTGTCCCAATTCTTCAATCAGCTTTGCAGTTTTTTCTAATACAGAAGCTGTATACAATTCATCAACAGAGCACTTTCCCACAACTGCCCAAAAATCAGCCGAATCATTATATTGTTTTATAAGTTCTGCAACCTTCTTCTGTCCCTCTTCTAAAAAACCAAACCAGATACACCGGAATGCAAATTTGTATTCTTTCAATATTCTCGCAAAATCCGCACAATCAATATATTTGTCTGCGCTAAGCGTGTTCAGATCCCTTTTTCTTTCACAGGCTGTTATCTCCAGAATCATATAATCATAACGAATCCATTGATCAATAACTTTTTTAAACAGAAACGTATTATCAGAAAAAACAACATCCGAAACAAAACGATATGTATCTTCATATTCGCCCAGCATGATTCTCTCTTTGATTACTTTCTGTATTTCCTCACTAACCTTAACACCGTCCAGTTCTTCCGTACTTACCTCATTCAGATTTTCCTGTATAATTCTCAAATCCTGCGTATCGCATAATGTTACTGCCAAAAGATACTGCACATAAGATTTTTCACGTTCCCCATAATACAACTGGTAATTTCCAAACATAAACACTAATTCATAATTGTCCGGGTACATTCTGCACCCTTCCTGTACCGTTTGTAATGCATCCTCCACATACCGCAGGTTTTCCTGAATAGAAGCCAAGTATATATAGTATTCTGCACTGTCATTCTTTTTCTCTTTCAAACATTGAAGCGCCCGTTCATATTCCTTCCGTTCCATTAAACTTCTAACCTGTTCCACGAAAAACCTCCCAAAGCTTACTGCCTTTATTATATCACACACTCCTGAAAACGAAAACAGAGCCGGATTTCTCCGGCTCTGCTCCTGATAGTATTAACTTTTGCCTAATGATTAGCCTAAGAGTGAAAGTACACCCTGGTTAGCCTGATTTGCCTGAGCAAGCATTGACTGACCAGCCTGAGCAAGAATGTTGTTCTTGCTGTACTCAACCATTTCTTCAGCCATATCAACGTCACGGATACGAGATTCAGCTGCCTGAGTATTCTCGCTTGTTGCATCCAGGTTGTTGATAGTATGCTCAAGTCTGTTCTGAAGAGCACCAAGTGTGGATCTCATACTAGATACAGAATTGATGGCTGCCTGGATAGATGCCATTGCTGCACCTGCTGAAGAGAAAGAACTAACCTTAAGTCCACTAACCTGAAGAGTAGAAGCATTCATGTTGGTAATGGAGATACCAATCTTCTGTCCTGATAAGGAACCAACCTGTAAGTTCTTTCCTGTGAAAGTACCATCCAACAGATTCATTGTATTGAACTGTGTGGTTGAACGAATTCTGTCGATTTCAGATGTTAACTGGTTAATTTCCTTCTGGATAGCATCTCTATCTGTAGAAGTATTAGTGTCGTTAGCTGCCTGTGTAGCTAACTCATTCATTCTCTGTAAGATAGAATGTGTCTCGTTAAGAGCACCTTCTGCTACCTGGATTAATGAAATACCATCCTGAGCATTTGTTGAAGCCTTGTTAAGACCTCTTATCTTTCTTCTCATCTTTTCGGAAATTGTAAGTCCAGCTGCATCATCACCAGCTCTGTTAATTCTGTAACCGGATGATAACTTCTCAGTTGACTTTGCCTGTGCGCTCTGCACTCCGCCTAAATTTCTGTTAGCGTTCATCGCTGTAAGATTGTGTTGTACTACCATAGTTTTGTCCTCCTTGAACTTAATGATCGCATCCTTGCGATTCATGTGAAATTGTTTTGTGAGTTGCCTCACTGTTTCTAAGTAAGATGTCTTACTTATTTGTATTATATATCGGAGCAAATATGAAATACTTAACACCGATTTATAATTTTTTTTATTATTTTTTCTTATCCATGAATTGCGGTTCAGAATCCAGTTTAGTCATGTTCTTATAATAATTGCTGACTGCCCTACTATTTTTACGAGTTTCTTTAACCGCCTGCTTTACCTTAGAAAACTGATTCTCCACGCCAGCCTTAATTCTCTTCTCTTCTGCCTCAATGGATGCCGAGAGTTCAACTACTCTTTGAATCAATTTCTGCATTACGGAAATCTGCTGGGAATATTGGGATTTATTTTCCTGCAATGCCTCCCTCACCCTTTCATAAAGAGTCTCAAAGCCATCATCCAACTTATTGATTTCATCTATGTATCGGCCCTTTTCCTCAACAGTAGCATCCAATTCCTCCATTTCAAATCTTGCATCGGACACAATCTGTTTCTGGTGCACATTTACTTCCTGAATCTTTTCCAGCAAATGTATCTTCTTATTCAGACTGTCAATCATCAAATCAAGGTAACTGCCATTATTTTCCATAAGTTCTCCTACATGTTCTGAGTACGTCTCATTACTTCTTTCCAGGTATCGCGCATTCCCCGCAGATGTCGAAGCACTTCTTCAAGAATTTCTTTATCCTTTTTAATATTTGCTTCAACCAGTCTGCTGTAAATATAATTATACACCTTATCAAAATCTTCCGCTACCGGATATTTATGATTTAATGTTGCCTGAAACTCCATGATAATATTTTCAACTTTTATAATATTAGTATGTGCTTTCTGGGCATCCCCCTGCTCAATCCCCATAATGGCAATATTACAAAACTTTATTGCTCCCTCATATAACATGAGCGTTAATTCCGCAGGTGATGCTGTTAATATTTTACTATTATTATATTGTGAATATGCATTCGTTAAAGCCATTGCCTTAACCTCCCTGTTCTAGCCAATATTTCCGTATTCTTACTGTCCGAATAATCCTGAAAGCTGAGATGTCTGCGAATTCAAGGATGCCAGTGCCTTTTCCATTGCAGCGAACTTCTTATAATAACGATCCTCATAATCAGAGATTTTATCTTCCCAGTCAGAAATATCACTGGTATAGTTACTATACTGTGTCTTCATCTGTTTGTCATTATAGACGGTATATGCACTGCTTAACGAGGAAGATGCCATCCTGCTTGTCAGCTTATCATACAAATCCGTCGTTATCTTACCAAAGAACTCAACGACTTTATCCGGATCTGATGCAATTGCCGCACGCAACTTATCCGTACTATCCGCTGTCATCGAATCATCCGCATCTCCGGCAATATGATATACACCTCTATCGTTATCTCCTGACCCAAAATACCCTGCTGTCTTAATTCCAAAAGATGCAAGTGAAAGCTTTTCACCATTTACTTCATAGCTTCTGCTCATAATTGTCTTCATTTCAGAAGATAATGTTCCTAACGTATTATCTTTACGAAGAAGAGAATCTTTGATCTTCTGTTCCCACTTTTCAATCTGGTCATCAGTCATTGCTTCCTTCTCATCATCGGTAAGCGGCTCGTACTTACTTGCGGATGGTGCATTATAAGCTTCATCCATGGACTTAATCAATTCATTATATTCCTTGAAAAAGTCCTTAATCATATTATAAATTCCGTCAATATCCGTATCAGTTGTAATCGTTACTGCTTCATCGCCTTCTGTAACTGCAGTTGCCTGTATGGTTAATCCATTAATCTCGAAGGAATTGGTATTGCTAACAAATTTCGCACCATTTAACTCAATCTCTGAATCCTGTCCCACAATTCTAACCGCAGCCTTGGCATCTGCATCAGTCTTATAAGTATTCAGCACATTTTCTGCCGTAGTTTTCAGGTTCGTGTAGTAATCACGCAGATTATCCTTTAATTCGGCATTTGCTGTATCGATTTCTGCATTTCTTTCTGCGACATATGCATCCAGTTTTTCCGGAGTAGACAGTGCATCCAATGCACTCGCATGTTTTTCCTGAGCCTCCGTAAGACTTTTGCTTACCTCATCCAGTTCCTTCTGGGCTGTCTCAGCAGCTGCCTTCATGTCGCCTGCCACATAGACGCCATTTTCAAGAACTGTAACTGCATCTTTTGCTGCCTTAAGCTGATTTTCAAGACTTGCTTTCCGCATCTGCTCGCCTTCACTCAGTTCGCCGGATTTACCATTTAATTCATCCAGTTCTTCCTGCATTGTCTCCATTTCAGCTTTTACACTGGCAATTTTATCATCCTTGGTTGTCGGTGTCTTATAATTCACCACTTCCCGCATGACCGGATTTCCTTCTTCATCCAGAATTTTATTTCCATCCTGGTCATATGTCTCTTCATATGTGATATCATAATCCATTTCCAGATACTTCACTTTTGCATTCAGATATTCCTGGCGACTGGAAAGACTTGAAATATCCTTATCCAGGGATGCCACCATTTCCTGAAGCTTCTTTTCCTCAGTTGCTGCATCCGTATAGGCGGTTTTCTTTGCCTCATATGCCTTGTCAGTTTCTGCATCAATATCTATTGCCGCATCCTTCTGGTACTTTGCGACTTCTGCATCAGTAACAGCATAGATTCCAAGCTTCTTTAATGCCGTAATAGCATCTGACGTTCCTGCATTTAAAGCAAAATCGCCTTCCAGTCCGCTTGTCTTTGCACTAATAAAAAATCTCTGATTCTTCTCATCAAAGCTTGCATTAACACCAGCGTCTTTCATTTTTGCAACTAACTGTGCAATAGTCATATCGCCGGACAAATCTATGGATACAGCCTTATCTCCAGATTTCACTTCAATGTTTCCAAGATCTGTAAGGGTTTCCAGTCCCTTAACCTCGCTTAGTTTACTAGAAGTCTTCAAATTGTTACCATCTTTATCTGAAACCACCCCACCAGTAAGATAACCTGATGTTGCCAGCTGTTTCACCTTCAGCTTCTGTGTCCCGTTAACCGCCGTTGAAGAAGCGGTAACCTTTGCAATTGAACTATTGGATACAGACGAAGTCTTTTTATTGTACGAACCAGAAAATCTCATGGAAGATAATTTTTTACTATAAAAACTGTATATCTTCGTGTTCATGTCCTTCCAAGCGTCCTGAGTCCACTCAAGCTTGGTCTGTTTCTTCACGATATTATCTTTTCTTGTCGAATACGCCGACACCAGTTCTTTTACAATTGTATCCGTATCCAGCCCAGATGCCATACCCGATAATCTAATTGCCATAAATATACCTCCTAACGCTTCTCATCCACGAGAATGCCTGCCAGTTCCCAAGCCTTCTGAATTAAATCCAGAGTCTTTTCTGCCGGAACCTCCTTGATAACCTCATTGGTATCCTTATCCTTGAGCTTTATGGTAATTCGATTCGTCCCTTCATGAATTCCGAATTCTGCAATTGTATTATTGCCAATCTTACGATTCATATCCTTTAATGCCTGCTTAAGCATCTTTTCGCTTGGCTGGTTTTCCTGCTGCTCACTATTCTGGGTATTGCCATCCTTACCGTAAGCATCTACCTTTTTGATTTCAACAGGCTCCTTAATTACAGAATTCATTTCTTCAATTGGTTTCGCATCAACGCTCACTACATCCTTGACCGGCGTTGCTGCTGGAGTTGACATAGCTTGATAAGTTCCCGCTGCTGCTATACTATTTACATTTTCAACTGCCATTTTAAATACACCTCCATGTGTCTGACTAAAAACCACATAAATATATTGTTTCTATATCTCCTATATCGGATAAAAAAACAAAAAATTTATATTTTGATAAAATAATTTTTGTATTTTCTTTGTTATCTCATTTCAGATTCTAACCAAGTAAGTTTTCCAGAGCCTTTACATCCGCCATGGAATTTGCAGCTTCCTTATTAGCCTCCTGAATCTGTACATAGACTTCCTTACGATAAATCGGGACGGTCTTTGGTGCGGATATGCCAAGCTTTACCTGGTCGCCCTTTATTTCTATCACTGTAATCTCAATATCATTGTTAATGATAATTGCCTCATCTTTCTTTCTTGATAATGCCAGCATATTATTCACCATCCTTTCTTGCCTTCAGAATATCATAAACAGGATGTTTTACCAGATAATCCTCATTTTCGGCAATCAGCTGAACTCCCTTTAATGTTCCTGCATTAATAATAATCGGTGCCTTATAATTTGCAGTCATCTTTGTAATGTCAGATGGAACGGTCAAAGTAACCAGAATCAGTAAATCATCATTCTCGATTTTCCCAATTGAAGCCAAAAGTTCATCTTCCACTACCGGATCATAGGTTTCAGAAACAATCAGCGGGTCAATAACCGGAAGTGCCAATGCCTGTTCTTCAACAGACTGCAACCACATAATTGTTTTTCCTGCCTTCTTTTCTGAATTAAAAAGAATTGTGTAATCCTTATACTCTTCAAATCCCATCAGGCCGTTTTCAAATCTTATAATCTTATCCTGTGCAATGTCTACTTCCCCAAAACATTTTGTCTTAATTAACATAGCTTCTCCTATCTGCACCCGTGTGCTTTAATCTATTATTAGTTACTTTTAAATAAAATCCAGAAGTGATTGTCTTACTACTTTGCTTGCTGCAGTTAATGAAGCATTGTAAACCAGTTCTGCTGATGCATAATTAATTACCACATCCTCCAGTTCAATATCCTCATTACTGGACTTTAAGTCCGTAAAATTCGTCTTCTGGCTTTCCAGCCTTGTCTTCGTAAGATTAAGACGTGTCATTCGATTACCAATATCAGCAATGGCAATATCAACTTTTTCCTGATGATTCTGCATTAAGCTGACACCAGACTCAAACGTCTTTTGCAGATTATCATTATAATAATCCAGTTCTTTCTGTGCTGCTTCAATAAGTTTATCCAGTTTCTCCTGTGCCTCATCACTGGAGTAATTTGGATTTTCTTTCAATTTGGTAAGCGTATTAACTTTTTCTTCTGCCACAATGGCATTATCTACCGCATTAATAATTTCATCAATGTCTCTTCCCATATCTAATGAGAGGCAGTCAGAAGCTTCCGAATTTACCTTTAATTTCTGGTTGAAATTTACAATATATTCGATATTCTGGCCTTCATCTGCCTTTTCATAGGTAAGATTCGTCGCAAGATTTGTACAGGTAAAATAATGCTCCGGCTTACAATCTCCCTTTTCAAAGGAATCCTTTTCATATGTAACTGAAAAATCACCAGTATTAAACAGTTTGGTGTACACCTCATTGCCAAAAAGCAATTCGCCTGTTTCTGTGTTTAAAAGAATTTCGCCGTCTGCCGGAACCTGGTTCGGATCGGTTGTCTCTGTTATGGAATATCCGTTTTCTGCAAGGAAATCCTTTTGTACGCCCCCTGCATCCGTATACTGAATGGAAACCGATGACGCTGATGTCATTTCTGCTGCCGGCTTGATATCTGTATATGCCAGACGGATTCTGTGAACTTCCTCTGAGCCAATTGCATTATAATCCGCAATATTCTTAAGTTCTGCCTCAGTAAGTGCTCCCAGCTGAGCTCCCGTCAGATTCTGTACTGCTTTCAAATCCACAGAGCTTGTCACCACAGATTTATAATCAAAATTTTTTGATGTAAATTTCTGAGTAATACAATAATCCGCATCCTGTAACTGTTCATCCGTTTTATAAGTCAGGGAAGAATCCGTCCGGTATCCGGTAAACACATATCTTCCTGCATAATCCACATCACCCTGTGCATAAAGCGCTTCCCGTAGTTCCTTTAAGCTGTCCGAAATAATTTTACGTTCACTTAAGGACAAGGTATCTGTAGAACCCTGCACACAATAATTATACACATCTGAAACGATGGAATCCACTTCCGTTAACGCCCCTTCTGACACATCCAGCCAGGAATTTGCATCCGGAATATTCTTCTCCAGATATTGTTTAACCTCACCTAAACTGGTACGCAGTCTCAGAGCCCTGATTGCAATAATCGGATCTTCTGACGGTCTGCTGATTTTCTTCTGAGTCGACAGCTGGGTATCCAGAATACTCATCTGCTTTTTATTGATGCCTACATTATTCAGCGAATTCTTTTGCATCATATAATTCGTTATTCTCATGTCAGCGCTCCTCCTTCTTTTTATACTCCGGTTTCATTGATTAATTTATTATATACTTCGCTTAAAACGGAAATCATCTTAGAACACAGGTTATATGCCTGCTGGTATTTCAAAAGATCAATTGCCTCTTCATCATCATCCACGCCCATAACCGAAAGTCTCTGATTCTGAACCGTATGAGAGATATTCTGGAAATTGCTGTAAAATGTAGTTGCCTTATCTGAGTCAATGGCAACTGCCGCTACAATACTTTCCAAGAAATATGATCCTGTACCACCATTAAAAATCTTTTGATGCTGTATTGCCAACAGTTCATCCACCAAATCAGACTTTGCCTCTCCATCCAGATAATTTGTGGTCGTTGCCAGTCTTGTATTATCTTCAATCAGTGTCGGATTGACTTCTATGGTAAGTGCCGACATGGAAGCTTCTGAATACTTTATCGTGAAAAATGGAATTCCAGGAACTCCTTCCGTTGTCTCGCCCCTCTCAAATACAGCATTAACTGCATCCGACATAAGATTTACAAATTCATTAAGCTTGGACTGATAATATGGAATTCCCTTATAAGTGCTATTGGCAACCGCTCTCTGTTCAATCGACAATTCCCGGGTAATATTCCCCATTGCATCCGTATTGACCGTTTCAACCTCAAATGCATTATTACAGCCATCCCTGATATCAATCAATGCCCGCAAGCTTCCGCCAAGGCTTGGATTATACTCTTCGAAGGTTGTACCATTCGACCATGTAATTTCATACATACCTTCCGCATCCGATGCATTCCTTTTTTCTGTCTTCGCTTCTGTCACCAGTGTATTGTAATTGTAATTGCTTACAAGATCCTGTCCATTTACGCGGACCGTATAATAAGTAACGCCATTTCCCATGTCCTGCTCATTTGTTTCCACATTGATGATTGCAGAAAGCTCATCTACCAGCTGATTTCTCTGATCCCGCAGGTCATTTGCGTTGCCGTTGTGAACTTCAATCATGTTAATCTGTTTATTCAGACTGGCAATATTCTCTGCAAGTGTATTAACACGGTCACACTGATTTTTTATTTCTTCATTGGCATCTATCTGAACATTTCTAAGATTGGTATACAGGTTATTAAAATAATCTGCCATGCTTTTTCCGGCATTAATCACACTATTTCTCACCGTATTATCTTCCGGCTTTTTCTGAAGTTCTGTTAAAGCAGAAAAGAAATTATTCCATTCTGTTGTCATACCTTCCAGAGAATACTCATTTAAATAGTCTTCAATCTGGGTCATGTAATTTTCATAAACGCTGTATTCGCCCACATTAGTATTATTATTACGATACTTAATATCATAATAGCTATCACGAATCTGTTCAATGGACGTTACCAGTACACCCGTTCCTACCGTTCCATAGCTGGCATATGTTCTTAGTGCCTGATCTGCCTTTGCATTTGTCTTCTGACGTGAATAGCCTTCTGTGTTCGTATTCGATATATTATGTGCACTTGTATTAATGGCTGCCTGATATGCCTGCAGTCCCGTATAGGCTGTATTCAGACCCAAAAATGTAGATGGCATAACTCATTCCTCCCATCAGCTTCCCAAAGCCGTAACCAGATGTTCCATCATTTCGCTCACCACAGTAATGTATCGTGAAGCTGCATTATATGCGTTCTGGAACTTAATCATGTTCGTTAGTTCCTCATCCGATGCCACTCCAATGGATTCCTGACGTTTATTATCCAGCTCGTTTGCCATGGATTCCTGATACTGCTGCATGTTATAAAGAACTTCTCCAGTATTGGCAATATCAGAAATCAAGCTATTATAAAATGACTGAAAATCCTCTTTAGCATATTTATCGGGATTTAACGCCGCAAACTTAACTTCCCATACATCAATCAATTTTTCTGCCGTGGCAAAATCCTCACTTCCGTCTTTCAGCGATAATGGAATGTTCTGGTAATCCTGAAGAACCTTATCATTCACCTCAAGATTTCCCAACGTATATAATGACTCATTTCCAAAGGAATTCTTATTATTTCGTACATATATTTTCTGTGTTTCTCCGTTCGCATCAACATATTCCTTGACTTCATACCGTTCGGTAAATCTACGTGAAAATAATTCTACACCCACGGTTTCTCCATCCATGCCATATGCTGTCTTATCCATGTCGAGGATTGTACTTCCCGCCGGAATAACTGTTCCATCGGTAGTTGTTATTGCTGCATCGGTAGTAGTTTCCGGGCAGAGAACATTATTGATTGCTTCTACCATTCCGTTCACAAGCTTATCAAATCCTGCCATTGTGGAAAGAATTACGGAATTATCTACTGTCGTGTTATAGCGATAAACATCATCCTTATACTGCTGATATGCAGCCTCATAATCTGCATCAGTTGCATAATCCTCCCTCAGTGGCTCTACCGGAACATCCCGGTAGTCAACTTTCTTATTGCCCCTTGCCAGAAGCATTCCCTTCAGTTCACCAATATCATTATTATTAATCGCATTAAACTCTTCATTAAATGCAAATACGCTTCGATTATTCATTGTCGTCCATACTGGTTCATACAGACCCGTACTGCCTATCTCCTGCACATCCATCTGGAAAAATGAATTGCCTGAAAGAAATGGATACCCTTCCATGTTAATATTAATCTTACTATCAGAGGTTTCCCAATACTCTATTTTAACGTAAGAAGCAAGTTCATCCAGGGCGTTATCTCTTTCATCCCTGTAATCTTTTGCATTCTCGCCACAGCTTTCAATATAATTTATTTTTTTATTTAGTTCAAAAATCTGACTTCCAAGTTCATTGATTCGATTAACCGTATCAACCACCTTGGTATTCAGCATCTTCTGGTAGGATACCATTCCGTCATAAATTGCTGTTGCACGATTGATAAACGCTGCAGAGCTCTGCACCAGCGCTGTTCTCGTCACCGTGCTGCCCGGATTCTTGGCAACTTCATTAATCGCACCCCAAAGGTCATCCATAATATCCTCAAACTTAACGCCTTCCATTTCTCCAAAGAGGGTTTCAACCTCCTCCACAGCGTTATACTGGCTTTCATAAAATGCCGTACGTCCATTTTCCTGCCGATATGCCTTATCCAGGAACTCATCCCGTACCCTTCGCACATCCTGTACATCAACACCGATTCCGTATTGAAGCGAACTGACTGCATTCTGGCCAATCTTAAAGTATTTACTTGTGCTGTAGGTAATCTGTTGTCTCGTATATCCCTTGGTATCAATATTCGATAAGTTATGCCCCGTGGTATTCAACGCTGTCTGCGCTGCCTTTAATCCAGAAACTCCAATATACAAGCCAGCCATTCCGCCCGCCATGCTTTCCACCGCCTTTTTCAATCATCCATCTGTTTCATGCCTTATGACGAAAAATGCAAAGCCATTTACTGCTTTGCATCAAACGCACCAGCACCGTAATCCGTGCCTCCTGCACTATAAGCACCCTTCGTGTAATTATTCGTTTCGGGAGCCATTTTAAGTCCTTTTAATAAATTCATTTCAAATTCCAGAATTTCCATTGATTCCTTCATGAGAGCCTTATTGTTTTCATTCACGCGAACCATCTTATCTAACGTCTTCTTAAGCTTCGAATGAACATCCTGCAGTTTTTTCTGTTCTGTCGGTTGTTTCTTCAACAAATCAATCAGGACCTTCACCGTTAAATCCTTTGAATCCACGTGAAGAACCCTGCAGATATCATCAATGGTATTTTCCCGTTTCTTTTCCAGAACGTTTACCCGATCCACGATTTCCTGTTCCTGGTTCATGATATTCTGCATTTCTTCAATATCATTCTTCACTATAGTTGAGGTCTTTTTTGTGGACAAATCTACCAGTAATGTATACTCTGAATTCTCTTTTTCAAGAACATCAACTAATTCATCAATTAAACTCGCCACTTAAAAACCTCTCCTATAATGCTAATTCCGACGAATACTCGTCTACTATCTTGTTGGCAAAATCCATGCCGCTGATATGATATGTTCCGGCACTCATCATTGCTTTAATTTCTGCAATTTTATCTTCTCTCACATCCGGAGCCTGGGATACTGCTGCCTTTGCTGTCTGAAACTCTTTGCCAAAGGTAGAAATCTCAACCTTGTCACTGCCATAAGTTCTGTCTGCTGCTTTTGTTTTATAGCTGGTATTCGTCTGATAAACCTGGCTTATGGCATTATAAGCATCAATACGCATAACTCATTCCTCCTTTATGCTTTTTTGATTTCTTGTAAACAATATCGGAAGAACCACGCAAAACATTAATACCCATTTGAAAATAATTCTAAAAATCTTTTCCTATTCTTTATCCAAAAAATGCATCTTATTTCCTTTTGAACGTATTCTTTCTGCATCTGTCGTGTGATGCACTGCATTATACAGGTTATTCATCTGGTTTGCCATTGCATTTTTACAGGCATCACAGAATCTTCCTGATTTAATCATTTTTCCACAGCTTTCACACGCTATGCCGATTGGCGAATCATCCGCAAAGCATAATCTCTCTTCCCTGACCCATTTTTCAATCTGTCTTGGTGAAACATCCATAGCTTCTGTAATCTCATTCATGGAACAGCGTGGATTATCCTCCACATATTTCTTAACCTCCTGAAACTTATCCTCCAGTGCATCAATACATACTGGGCACAGGTTCCGGTAGGTACCTCCAATATAATTAAACAATCTTCCACAGTTTTTGCAATTTCTAACTTCCATTCTCTTCTACCTCCTAAAAACCATTTCCAATACAGACACTGGCGCAATATATTTCTTCGGCTCCGCCTTCCAATAGTACTTCACTGCAGGCATCCATCGTGCTTCCTGTTGTATAGATATCATCCACCAGTAGTATTTTCTTATATTTTACAATATTTGTAGTTATTTTAAAAGCATTTTGAAGATTTTTCATTCGTTCTTCCTCATTTAATTCTTTCATAGCACGAGTTTGCCTTGAGCGAATCAAAAGTTTATGTTCAACCGGTATCCCAAGTTCCTTTCCAAGAACGTCTGCAACCAGACCAGCCTGATTATATCCTCTCTGATAATATTTAAAACGGTACATGGGAACCGGAATGATTACCTGCGGCTTCCACCGCCTGATGAAATGTCCATGTCTTGATGCAATGGATTCTCCGAAGAAACTGGCATATTCACGCCGATTAGAATACTTAAAACGATACATGGCATATTTAATATTCTCATCATATGAAAATACTCCAACGCCTTGCCGGAACAGATGCTTTTTATTTTTACAATCACTACAATATTCTTCATTTGCAGAATATATCTGCTTCCCACACTTTAAACAGTGCAACGCTCCAATATAATGAAGTTTTTCATTACATTTCAGGCAGATGTTCCTGCCTTCCCTCCCCGGAATATCCGGCAGCACATTTTCGCATACCGGACATTTCTTCGGGTATAACATTCTGATTAATTCCAACTACACACCTCTTTAATTCTGACATCCAGAGTCGAGTAACGCTTTTGTTCACTAACATTCTGAATCATCTGATGAAACACGTCTTCCATCCCTACCATGCACACACATACCTTTGCCCTTGTCACTGCCGTATACAAAAGATTCCTTGTCATGAGCATTCTTGGGCCTCCAAGCATAGGAACAACCACAGCCGGATATTCGCTTCCCTGTGACTTATGTATGGTAATTGCATATGCGAGTTCCAGCTCATCCAGTTGTTTAAAATCATAGGTTACAAATTTTCCTTCTTCAAATTCCACCGTAACCTCCTGGGCATAATTGCTGATATGACGTATCATGCCAATATCTCCATTAAACACACCCAATCCCTTTTCTTTTGGAATTCCAAATTTACCGCGAATTTCCCATTCCATCTGATAATTATTCTTAATCTGCATAACCTTATCGCCTTCACGGAAGATACCATCCCCAAATTCCTTCTCATTCTTTGTATCATCCGCAGGATTCAGGTACTCCTGTAACACACTATTTAAACGTTCCACGCCAACAGGCCCTTTTCTCATGGGGCTCATGATCTGAATATCCATCATGTCTGCATTCACATAGGTGGGAAGTTTCTCCCTCACAAGTGTAATCATGGCATTAATAATGGCATTGGCACTATCCCGGTGCAGAAACAGGAAATCCCTGCTGTATTTATTCAATTCAACATTTTCTCCATCATTAATCTTATGCGCATTAACAATAATTTCACTTTCACTTGCCTGTCGGAAAATCTTTGTCAGCCGGACCACATTAAAACAATGAGAATTAATAATGTCCTTTAAAACATTTCCAGGTCCCACACTTGGCAGCTGGTTAACGTCACCTACCAGAATCAGCCTTGTTCCCACATCAATGGCACGAAGCAGGGAATACATCAGATTAATATCTACCATGGACATTTCATCAATGATAACCACATCTGTCTCCAGCGGATTCGTTTCATTTCGTTCAAAGCTGATTCCCTTATTATCCTCAGGTGCACCATTTAATTCCAGCATCCGGTGTATAGTCTGTGCCTCATGTCCGGTTGTTTCCTTCATTCTTTTCGCTGCCCTTCCTGTTGGGGCCGCAAGGCGTATTTCCATGCCCTCCAGCTCAAAATACCGAATAATGGCATTAATGGTTGTGGTCTTTCCGGTACCCGGTCCTCCCTGGCCTATCACCGTCTTCTTGCAGTCGCTCTTGACGACCTTTCTGGCGGAATCCATTA
>CAMEUH010000003.1 GCA_945938055.1 uncultured Eubacteriaceae bacterium
AGGGCAGCAGTTTTTCAAAGTTGTCATTTATCTTCCAAACCTGATTATGGCATCGGCCTTTTCAATGTTATTTTTTGCATTATTTTCTGATATAGGACCGGTTAATTCAATGCTTACAAGTATGGGTATTGTTAGTGAGCCGATTCGTTTCTTTTCGAATGTATGGGCTACAAGAGGATTGGTAGGATTAATGAATTTTTTGATGTGGTTTGGTAACACAACCATTCTTTTGATGGCAGGTATCATGGGAATCGATGTTTCCTTATTTGAAGCTGCTGAAGTGGATGGTGCCAATTCGTGGCAGCGATTTACTAAGATTACTCTTCCACTTTTGAAACCGATTCTGATTTATGTGGTTATTACATCAATGATTGGTGGTATCCAGATGTTTGATGTACCTCAGATTTTAACAAATGGTACAGGAGCACCGGTAGAATCGGCAATGACATTGATTATGTATTTGAATAAACATCTGTATAGTAAGAATTATGGCATGGGCGGTGCACTTTCCGTATTCCTGTTTATCGTAACAGGAGTTTTAAGCCTGATTGTATATGGATTTATGTATAGAGATACATCTGGTAAGCAAAAGAAAGTAAAGAAAGCAAAAAATGCAGAGAAATAGGAGGATGAGCTATGAGTAATGAAGTGAAAAATAAAAATAAAATCAATGCTGGTCTTTCTATTCATGCCAGACGAATTTTAGCATATGCAGTTTTAATCTTTTTATCCTTTTTGTGTTTGTTCTGGTTCTATGTTTTATTTATCAATGCAACCAGAACACACGCTGAAATACAGACCGGTTTTTCTTTCTTCCCGGGGAAGAATTTTGGTGAAAACTGGAAAAATCTGATAAATGGTACTCAGCCGATTATATCCGGTATGATAAACAGTATCATTATATCATCTCTGTGTGCATTATTTTCTACTTACTTTTCTACCATGACGGCATATGCCATTCATGTATACGACTTCAAGGGAAAGAAAGTAATGTTTGCATTTATTCTGGCAATTATGATGATTCCGACACAGGTAACAGCATTAGGTTTTATTCGTTTTATGGATAAATTGCATCTGATGAATACATTCATTCCGTTAATTGTACCAACGGTAGCGGCACCAATAACATTTTATTACATGAAGCAGTATATGGAGAGCACATTGCCATTATCCATTATTGAGGCTGCAAGAATTGATGGTTCCGGTGAATTCCGTACATTTAACCAGATTGTACTTCCACTGATGAAACCGGCAATTGCAGTTCAGGCAATCTTTACCTTTGTTTCCAACTGGAACAATTACTTCATGCCGGCACTGATTCTGAAGGATGATAAGATGAAGACACTTCCGATTCTGATTGCACAGCTTCGTAGTGCAGACTGGCTGAAGTTTGATATGGGTCAGGTTTATATGATGATTGCATTCTCTATTTTCCCGGTAATCATTGTATATATCTGTTTGTCAAAGTACATTGTACAGGGCGTTGCATTAGGTTCTGTAAAGGGTTAGAAAATAAAAAAGCAAAAGAGACAGGTCAAACAATGGCCTGTCTTTTTTGCGTTTATTATGTAGTACGTTGCATGATGAAGCAAAAATTGATATAATTATGGCTTAAGATAAAGTAAGGCGTTTAGGTTAAAAGAATCGAGAGAAGCATATGGAATGGAATGATGTATTAAATCAATTTATAAATAAAAATCTTGTGGACATTATAATCAGTAATCCTAGAAATAAAGAGATGGCGACGAAAATCAAGGTTCGGCCGGTTCTATTACAGGGTTCATTATATTTTCAGGCGACGAGTTATGTGGGAAAGCAGGTCAGGCATGAAAATTTTGATGAAATGATGATTCGGAAAAAGCTGACGGAATGGATGGAAAAGGATTATAAGCAGGCACAGTTTGTGATGGATGGACAGAGCGCAACGGTGCTTTCCGGAAAGAAAGGAAATCAGACGATTAAGTATAAGAAGGATTCGTCGGTCCGGCGAATTCAGGCACCTTTAAGCCATAATCGTGCCAAGCGTTATATCCTGGAGGAGGGAACGGCGGTTCCGTTTCTTGTTGATCTTGGGGTTATGACAAAGGATGGAAAGGTAGTTCGTGCAAAATATGATAAATTCCGTCAGATTAATCGATTTCTGGAGTTTATCGAGGATATTCTTCCACGCCTTAATCAGTCAAAAAAACAGAAAATTATTGATTTTGGATGTGGTAAATCATATCTGACATTTGCCATGTATTATTATCTTAAGGTCATGAAGGGATATGATATTGAGATTGTCGGACTGGATCTTAAGGAAGATGTTATCCGGCATTGTCAGGAACTTGCGCAGTCTTATGGGTATACGGAGCTTAAGTTTCAGGTGGGGGATATTGCGTCTTATGCAGGAGCGGAAAAGGTGAATATGGTAGTTACCCTTCATGCCTGTGACACGGCGACAGATTATGCCCTGTACAAAGCGGTAAAGTGGGATGCAGATGTGATTCTTTCCGTACCATGCTGCCAGCATGAGGCAAATGCACAAATCAAAAATGAGCAACTGGAACCGGTGCTTGAATATGGAATTTTGAAGGAACGGATGGCAGCGTTATTTACAGACGGTATCCGGGCACAGCTATTGGAGGCATGCGGATACAGAACGCAGATACTGGAATTTATCGACATGGAACATACTCCGAAAAATCTGCTAATCCGGGCAGTTAAAGGTGATTTTACGAAGGAAAGCGAAAAGAGAAAGGAACGGGTGACAGAATTAGAGAATGCGTTGTCCCTGGAACTGACTCTTCACAGATTGTTAAAAGAAGATGGAATCATAAAAGATTAAGGAAATGGATTAAAAAAGATGACAAGACGATGGATGATTATTAAATCAGTCATTTTGGGAATAGCATTCCTTCTTACACTTCTGGGAACATTTATGTCGCTGGAGGTAAAGCAGGACGAAGCGATGACAACATTATTTGAACCAAGTGACATACCGGTACTCTACATGAGAACGGAAGGCGGAAAACTGATTAACCCGGCGTACGGATATGCGGCAGATGTTGGCGCGAGAAACCTTTTTAATGGAATCACGCCGTTATACGAAGACCGGAGTCTGAATATTTCTTTTTATAATTACGGAGCAAGGATAACCGATATTTCGTATCAGATTCGGGATGTGGAGACAGACCAGCTTCTGGAAGATACGGTTGTGAAAAATATTGTTTCACAGGAAGATTATGTAAATGCGACTTTGAATATCAAAAATCTGATTGACAAGGAAAAGGAATATTTCTTAACGATTACCATTAACACGGACAAGCAGAAAAATATCCGGTATTATGAGAGAATTATCTGGACGGATCAGCTTCAGACGGATGAAAAGCTTGATTTTGTGCTTGCCTTTAATGGGTACACGTATAATAAAGATCAGATTAGTAATATCAGTAAATGGATTGAAACCAATGAAACAGGTGATAACACCAATTTTGGCCGGGTGAGTATCTACTCTACCAGAGCGCAGATTGGATGGGGGAATCTCCTTGCACGAATTGAGGGAAATGTTGTGCCGATTATCTGGGAAATTACACCCACAACGGCACAGTGCAGTTTAAATTACAAGGTTGTAACATCTTCAAGCAGTGAGGAATATGAAGCGTATTTTGTAAAGGATTACTATCGAATCAGACAGTCTTCCGATGAAATTTATCTGATGGACTATGAGCGGGAGGCTGACCAGATTTTTGATGCGTATAATGATTTGCAAAGTAGCGGAAGAATTAATCTGGGTATCAAGAGTGAATTAAAGGATATTGAAGCAAAGGCGGATAAGACCGGAAAGTACTCCTTTTTTGTCCAGAATGGAAATCTGTGGTGTTATGGAAGAAGCGAAAATAAATTTACCAATGTGTTTTCTTTTTCATCCAATGGGGACTATCGGGGAAGAGAAATTGAAAATGAGCATGAAATTAAAATTATAGATGTGGATAGTGAATGTAATGCATGGTGTTCTGTCTGCGGATACATGAATGGCGGAAAGCATGACGGTGAAATGGGTCTTTCACTCTTCCGGTATTTCTATGGAGAGAATATTGTAAAAGAATATGTATATATACCGGTGAATGTTCCGTATAGCATCATGAGAGGCAATGTAGGGGATGTATCTTATATTAACGGGGATATTTATTACGTAAAAATTAACCAGTATTTGTATTCTATTGATTTAATCAGCGGAGAATACATGCTGATTGCAGATCAGTTATATGATGAAACCTATGCCGTAAATGCTTCCGGAAGTAAGATTGCATATCATGACAGTCATACACGGGATAGCAACAAGGTAATCCGGATTTATGATTTCGAGACCGGAAGTGAAAAGGTCATCACGGGACTTAGTTATGGTAGTGGGAAGAATACGGATTATCTGAAAATTATCGGCTATATCAATGATGATTTGATTTATGGAATGGCGGCTCCGGGGGATTTTGCAGAGGGAGAACAGTTAAACAGCATTTTTCCGATGTATTCCATCGTGATTCTGAGTGATGAATATGTTGTAATGAAGCGTTATGAGGATCCTGGAAAGTTTGTATATGCAGCTGAGATTGATGGAATGAGAGTTAATTTATGGCGTGTGACAAAGAATGAAGAAGGAAAATTTGAGACGACCAGTATTGATCAGCTTCTGAATAAAGAAGAAAACAGTGGCAGCAAAAGTATTTATACGGAGGTGGTTACCACATCTTTGCGGGAAAAGGAATTGTATCTGAACATTCCTACGTCATCCGGTGATTTAAAAAACGTGAACATACGTTATGCAAAGGAAATTCAGTTTGTGGAAAAGGAACCACTGATTCTGGATTCGGATTATCAGTTTCAATCCATCTATACTGCTTATGGTTATGGTGAATGGATTGGTAAATATACTACACTACGGAAGGCGATTAGCGTTGCGGCAGGATATTATGGTTTTGTGGTAGATGAAAACAACAGTTATGCATGGAAAAAGACGGAAGGTAATGTTCCGGTGTCGCTGGACACGGAAAATGATGTGCTGAATCCATATGATTATGAGTATAATCTTTCCGGTGTAAGCATGGACAATATCCTTTATTATGTGAGCATTGGAAAGGTTGTTGCGGCAAAGATGGGTGAAGACAAATTTGTCTATATTTATGATTATGATAAGAATCATATCATTTATTACGATGGAGAGCTTGGGAAGACCGTTACGCTGGATCGTGAAACGGCTTCTAAAAAGTTTATTCAGTGGGATAATATTTTCCTTGTGCTGCGTTGATGACGGATGCTGGAAATGCTTAGTTAAAGGACGGATTGAATGAGAAAGAACATTAAGAAATACATTTTGATAACAATAAGCGGTATTTTTGTATTGTTTCTTCTGGTGGCAGTCTGTGCACTCATGCCGTATTGGAAAGAAATAAAACGGCTGAAGGATGAAGCACATGAAATTGTTCTTTCCGGAGACCGGTCTGATTTTACCCAGAGCAGAACCAGTGTTGTATATGACTGCAATAATGAGGTCCTGATGACATATTCCGGCGAGAAAGACTTGTACTATGTGGAATTTGACGAGATTCCCCAGCTTTTAAAGGATGCTTTTATCATTATGGAGGACCGGGAGTTTTATTCCCATCCCGGAGTGGATGCCAAAGCGGTTCTTCGAGCCATGATTGCAAATTATCAGGCAGATGAAATTGTGCAGGGGGCAAGCACCATTACGCAGCAGCTTGCAAGAAATATTTATCTGAATCAGGATGTTAACTGGGAACGAAAGGTTCTGGAGGCATTTATTGCCCTGGAACTGGAAAAGAAATATTCCAAGGAAGACATACTGGAATTCTATCTGAATAACATTTATTTTGGAAACGGTTATTATGGTGTTGAGGCAGCTGCAAGGGGATATCTGGATAAATCGGTATCAGAGCTTACGAATGGAGAATGTATTTTCCTGGCGGCAATCCCTAATAATCCGTCCCGTTATGACCCGGTTAACCGGGAAGAAAATACAGTAGAACGCTCCAGACTGATTTTGCGGCAGTTACATGAGAACGGAAAGATTAGTGATCTGGATTATCTTCTTTTGTCGGGTGATGAGGAAAATCCATTTGTTCCGGATTTTGAGAGTAATGTGTGGAAAAGAGAATTAAATCAGTCCACGGCAGATGCTTATGTATATACTTATGTAACCTATTGTGCAGTGCGCTATCTCATGGAACAGAACGGATTTCTGTTTAAAAATGACTTTGCAAGCGAAGAAGAACTGAATGCGTATGATGTTTCCTATGATGCGTGGTATACGTATTATCAGCAGGCACTTTATTCGGGTGGCTATCATGTTTATACATCCATTAATCCAAGGCAGCAGGAACTTTTGCAGGAAAATGTGGACAGGGTGATTGCGGAAAATGATGAGGAGTATGCAGCTTATCTCCAACAACAGACGGAAGGGATTCAGGGAAATCCTCTTCAGGCAGCGGCGGTTACCATTGATAATCAGTCAGGAATGGTGACTGCGATTGTGGGAGGCCGGACGGAAGAAACGCTGGGTTTTGGATTTAACAGGGCATACCAGAGTTTTCGTCAGCCGGGAAGTTCCATTAAACCGCTAAATGTTTATGCACCATATTTATGTATGGGTCATTCCACGGAGGAAAAGGTTTATGATGTATATGATGTCAACGGACCCAAGAATGCAGGAGGCGCATATGCAGGGGAAATTACCCTGAGAGAAGCAATGAAGCTGTCGAAAAATACCATTGCATGGCAGATTTATCGTTTTATAACACCGCAGACTGGCTGTGATTATCTGATGAGACTTGGCTTTAAAAAGATTTATATGGACAAGAAGTATATGTCCGGAGCTCTTGGCGGGTTCACCTATGGTGTATCGGCAGAAGAAATGACGGCAGGATTCCATGCGATTTATAATAATGGAATTTATAATCCTCCAACCTGTATCCGGGGAATTTCGTGGAATGATACAGGCGTGAAGGAAAATACGGTAAAAGAGATTTATGTATATACGGAAAATGCAGCAAAGCTGCTGACTTCCATGCTACAAACCGTAGTGGAAGAGGGAACGGGAAAGAGAGCAAGGCTGACAGTGCATCCATCAGCAGGTAAAACAGGAACCACAAACGGTAATAAGGACATGTGGTTAGTTGGCTTTACGGCTTATTATACAACCGGCGTCTGGGTTGGATATGATTCCCCGGTAACAATCAGTATGGATCATGGGAATCTGGCGTGTACGATCTGGCATGATTACATGGAAAAGCTTCATGTGGGATTGGCACCGAAGGTGTTTGAGGAAGGAAACTATATTTTCCCGGAAGTGAATTCCATGCTTACGGAACTGGCAGATGTGCCTTATGAGGTACAGGAAGGGGAGCCGGATTTTGAGAATCTCTGGGATAACGACATGGATGTGATACTGGTGGAGGATGATAATGCGGCTATTACCGGAGGAGATGGAAACGCGGAGATAACCGGAGGGGATGGAGATGCAGCTATTACCGGAGGCGACGGAAATGCAGAGGTAACCGGAGGCGATGGAAACGCGACCATCACTGGAGGCGATGGAAATGCGACCATAACCGGAGGAGATGGAGATGCATCTATTACCGGAGGCGACGGAAATGCGGAAATCACCGGAGGGGATACCGATGCAGGGCCTATTGGCGATAATTAAGAGCTTATAACAGGAATGTGGCATAAAAGGATAATTTCCATAATTTTGTATGCAGAATACACAATATTGTACTTGAAAAAATACAATATTAAAAGTATAATTTAACATAAGAGGGATATGGGAAGACTATGAATAGTGTGAAGTTAAAAGCAAGAGCGAAGATTAACCTGGGACTGGATGTCATAGGAAAAAGAGAAGATGGGTATCATGAAGTACGGATGATTATGCAAAGCCTGAATCTGTATGATGGTGTAATCATTCGTAAAAGTGATGTGCCGGGAATCCGGCTGACAACGAACAGAGGGTATCTTCCGACCAATGAAGATAATCTGATGTATAAGGCAGCAAGGATTCTGATGGATGAGTATCATGTGGAATCCGGCATTGAGATTGAACTGGAAAAGTTCATTCCTGTTGCAGCAGGAATGGCAGGAGGAAGTTCGGACGCTGCAGCGACCCTGGTGGGCATGAACAGGCTTTTTCAACTGGGAGCATCCAGAGAAAAATTGATGGAACTGGGGCTGCGGATTGGCGCAGATGTTCCTTTTTGCATCATGCGGGGAACGGTTCTTGCAGAAGGAATAGGGGAAAAACTTACAAAACTACCGCCAATGATGTCATGTCCGATTGTGATTGCAAAGCCTGGAATTAATGTTTCTACCAGATTTGTATATCAGAATCTGCAGATTGATGAACAGACAGTTCATCCGGATATAGACGGCATGATTGATGCGATTACGGAAAAAGACTTAAAAGGAGTCTGCAGCCGGCTTGGAAATGTTCTGGAATCGGTTACGGTTAAGGAATATCCTGTTATTGATACAATTAAGCAGGAGATGATTTCCAAAGGTGCAATGAATTCATTAATGAGCGGAAGCGGTCCTACTGTTTTTGGAATTTTTAAGAGCAGGAGAACGGCACATCAGTGTGCGGATTACCTAAAAGAATCGGGACTTGCAAGACAGGTGTTTGTAACGGATGTTTTTGGAGGAAAACGGGAATTTGACTAATTTTGGGATTTATTTTTTGGAGGAAACATGGGAAAAGAATTAACGATTATATCAGCAGATGAATATCTTCCACTAAGAGATGTGGTATTTAACACACTCCGGCAGGCAATATTAAAAGGAGAGATGGAGCCGGGAGAAAGGCTCATGGAAATTACCCTTGCCAATAAGCTTGGAGTCAGCCGGACTCCTATCCGGGAGGCAATCCGGAAGCTTGAGCTGGAAGGACTGGTAAATATGATTCCGAGAAAGGGAGCGGTTGTTGCTTCTATTTCGGAGAAGGACATGCGCGATGTTCTTGAGGTACGTATTACATTGGAAGAACTTGCCGTTAAGCTTGCAATTAAGAATATGGAGGAAGAAGATATTGACATGCTCCGAAGGGCAGGACATGCGTTTGAAAAGGCTGTCATATCACATGATATTGTTGCGATTGTAGATGCAGACGTGGCATTTCATGATATTATTTATAATAAAACAAATAACAACCGTCTGATTCAGATTATCAATAATCTGCGTGAGCAGATGTACCGGTATCGTCTGGAATATGTAAAGGATGCAAGAACGCACTCCATTCTGATTAATGAGCATAATGACATTATTGAATGTCTGAAGCGTAAGGATGTGGAAGCTGCCAAGGAAGCGGTGCGCGAGCATATTGGTAATCAGGAAAGAGGAATTGTCAGGGCAATTAACGACAGATAGAATGTTTAGAACCGAAATATCTGGGAATAATTCTATTATCAAACAGATACAGGGGGTTCTAAATGAAAGGTTTAAAATTATCAAGAACTGCTGTGCTGGCAGTTCTTTTCTTTCTAGCGGCAAATATACTTGTAAATGAGAATGTGGAAGCAAAGCAGAAGGAAATTGCATCCAGCCTGGTTCGTTTTCATGTGCGGGCGAATAGTGACAGTCCGGAAGACCAGGAGTTAAAACTTAAGGTTAGGGATGCGGTTGTAGAAGAAATGGAAATGCTTCTTAAGGATTCTGAAAGTGTGGAAGAGTCACTGGAAACCATAGAGCAGAATATGGAACATATTTTAACCGTGGCTTCCCAGACTGTGCGGGAAAATGGTTATCAGCTTGAAGTGAGCGGATACATAACAGAAGAATATTTTCCGCTGCGTATATATGGGGATGTGGATCTCCCACCGGGGAGGTATACGGCATTTCGTATTGATCTTGGGGCGGCAGAAGGAAAAAACTGGGGGGGTGTACTATATCCGCCGCTATGTTTTGTCGATATAACACATGGAGTCCTTCCACAGGAGGAAAAGGCAGAATTGAAAGAGATACTTGGAGAAGAGGAATATGCTGTGGTGGATACATATTCCCTGGAGTTCAAATATCTGAAATTTCTAAATCAATGGGTAGAATAGGTGTATGGAGAATGACAAAGGACGTTATTGTAACTGTAAGGGGAAAACAGATTGGCAGTGATTTTGAGGATGAGATTGAAGTAATCAATATTGGCAATTATTATGAACGGAATGGCAAGAAATTCATCCGTTATGAGGAACCACAGGAAGATGGAGAAGGAACTGTGCAGAATATGGTGAAAATCAGTCCCGATGGAATTGAGATTACCAAAAAAGGGCCGGTTGGAATGCAGATGATTTTCCGGGAGAATGAAAGGATTAACACCTGCTATGAGACACCTTATGGAATGATGATGATGGCTATATATACCAATCAGATTCGATGCAGCATGGAACCGGAGAAAATAGAAATTAATGTACGATACAATATTGAAATGAATGGCGAACTGATTTCAGATGCAGATGTATACATAAAAGTGGAACCGAGAGGTGCCCAAGCATTAAAACTGGTATAAACAGTGATTAAGGTGAAAAATAAAAGGAGCTGGTGCAAAGCATCAGTTCCTTTTATATGGAAATTATTTTGATTTCTTAAATCTGGCAAAGAACCCTTTCTTTTTCGGTTCTTCTTTTACTGGCATTCCGCCACGTACGGATTTGATTCCCACAATATAGATGCCGCTGACTTCTGCTTTAACTTCGGCCTTAATCGGACTATCATTGAAAATCTTTTCATCTGCGATGAGAGTCATGATTCTTGGACCGACTTTAGCTTTTACAATTGGAAGCTTGGCACCCTGAAGATATTTTGGTGTCTGCTCTAAAACAATCTTTGGCAGATTGGCATCTTTTATCTTCATCCGCTTTTTATCGATTATCAGCATCGACATAACCTGTTTTGCAGCTTCAATCTGTGCCTGCTGTTCTTCTGACTTCTTGCGGAGATGGTTACCATAAATAAGAAGTGCAATAAATGCAACGACAAGTACGGCGAGGACGATTAAAACTATTTTTAATGCTAAAGGCATATGTAAATCCTCCTAAATATATTTCAGCTTGTTTATTGTAACATAAAACGTATAAAAATCAAACAAGAACTTTATTCTTCTCGTGAATTTCCTGAATGATGTTTCTGGTATAAGCACCAAGAAATTTCTTATCTTCCGGTGAAAGCTCCGAAATGATAATTGGTTTGCCAAATTCAATGACAGTATGGCACTTCTTAAAAAATGGCATATGGTCTTCAAAGGCGGCGGAAGTATTATTCTGTACAAGCGGAATAATCGGACAGCCGGACTTTTCAGCAATTTTCAGCGAGCCTTCTTTGAATGGCAGCATTTCGTCTGTCTTGGCACGGGTTCCTTCCGGGAAAATCACAACGGAATAACCGTTTTTCACATTGTCAATTCCTGTAAGAATGGTTTTGAGACCTTCTTTTGGGTTGGTGCGGTCAAGGAAAAGACAGTGGACGTATTTCATCCATGTACGAAGAAGAGGAATTTTCTCCATTTCTTTTTTGGCAACATACCCGGTCGGTTTCTTAAAGTAGATGTATGAAATCAGAATATCAAAGTAGCTGCGGTGGTTTCCGACATAAAGAACAGGGGTATCCTCCGGAATATTCTCAAGTCCCAGGACGGTTGTGTGCACACCGGCAATAAAAAGAACATGGCGAAAGACCATGCGGACAAAGGACTGTGTGAACCGGTCGCGCTTTTCTGTTTTATTCTTCCAGAAAACGTGCATGAATAAAAAGAGAAAAGGTGTTGCAATAATAATAATAACTGCATAAAGCAGAAAGAAAATTAATCGAATCATTTGTTTGTACTCCATTATTTTATTATTATATTCGAATTTCATATCTATTTTAAAATATGACAATGGTAAATGCAACTTAAATCTTAATCGACAGAGGGAGATTTATATAACTGACTTGACAGCTGACTTTACAAAGAATATTATTATGGAAATAAATGTGTGTAAGTGATAGAATATAAAAAAAGTCTATGGCTACATAGGGATTGAAGGAGAAAATAAGAATGAGAAACCTTACACTTTTGACAGACCTGTATGAGTTAACCATGATGCAGGGTTATTTTAAGAACCATACGAATGAGACGGTGGTATTTGATGCATTTTACAGGAAGAATCCGTCGGGTAATGCATTTGCCATCTGTTGCGGACTGGAGCAGGTGATTGAATACATTAAGAATCTGCATTTTGAAAAGGAAGACATTGAATATCTTCGCGGAACGAAGCTGTTTGAGGAGGATTTCCTTGAATATCTGAGCAATTTCCGCTTTACAGGCGATATTTATGCCATTCCGGAAGGAACGGTTGTGTTCCCGAGAGAGCCGCTGGTTAAGGTTGTTGCCCCGATTATGGAAGCACAGCTTGTAGAAACGGCAATTCTTAATATTGTAAATCATCAGAGCCTGATTGCGACAAAAGCACAGCGCGTGGTTTATGCGGCGCAGGGCGATGGTATCATGGAATTTGGATTAAGAAGGGCACAGGAACCGGATGCCGGTATCTATGGTGCAAGAGCTGCCGTAATTGCAGGATGTGTGGGAACCAGTAATGTGCTGGCAGGCCAGATGTTTGACATTCCAATCAGCGGAACCCATGCACATAGCTGGATAATGAGCTTCCCGGATGAATATACGGCATTTAAGAAGTATTCAGAATTATATCCGAATGCATGTCTTCTGCTGGTAGATACCTATGATACCTTAAAATCCGGTGTGCCGAATGCAATTCGTGTCTTTAACGAGATGAAGGAGGCAGGCATTCCGCTAACTAAGTATGGAATCCGTCTGGATTCCGGAGACCTTGCCTATATGTCCAAGAAGGCAAGAAAGATGCTGGATGCGGCAGGATTTACCGATGCCATTATTTCGGCTTCCAGTGATCTGGATGAGTATCTGATTGATAGTTTAAAGACCCAGGGTGCCAAGATTACCTCATGGGGTGTGGGAACAAACCTGATTACCTCTGCAGATAATCCTGCTTTTGGTGGTGTGTATAAGCTGGCAGCAGTCATGGACGAGAAGACGGGAGAATTTATTCCAAAGATTAAGCTTTCTGAGAATTCAGTAAAGATTACCAATCCGGGAAACAAGACGGTATTTCGTATTTATGATCTGGATGGAAAGATTAAGGCAGACTTAATTGCCATGGCAGATGAGACGTATTCCAATGACCAGCCGTTATTGCTGTTTGATCCGGTTGAAACATGGAAGAAAACATATCTTAAGCCGGGAGAATATACCGTAAGAGAACTTCTGGTTCAGGTATTTAAGAATGGTGAATGTGTTTATGAGTCACCGAAGACCATGGATATTCAGAAATATTGCAAGGAAGAACTGGGTACGCTTTGGGAGGAATCTCTTCGTTTAGTGAATCCGCATGAGGTACATGTGGATTTATCCGATAAGCTGTATAATGTAAAGAAACAACTTCTGGATAACTATAATAAAATCGAACAGTAGGGATGTTAATGGACGGAACGAATATTCTGGATTATTTAAGATGGAGAGGGGACTTGAGTTTTGCACAGTCACCTTTTAACGATATCGACAGCCTGATTTTAAGTCAGATTATTTATATTCCTTTTGAAGGAATTGTGCCTTCCATGCGAAGCACAAGGACAATTACCATAAGGGATGCTGTGGACAAGTTTTTCTCAATTTATGATGAAAGTAAATCGCGTCTGGGGGCATTGCTTCCAAATGAAATTTTTGAGTTATTCCGGCTGGCAGGGGATAGTGAGCGCTTTGGCAGTCTGCGTCTGGGCAGATATCTTAATAAAATTAATCAGATTACAGAAATTCAGTTCTGTGCCATGACAATTTTCATGGATGAGATTCGGGAAATTTTTGTGGATTTCCGGGGGACAGATGACACGATTGTGGGGTGGAAAGAGGACTTTAACATGGGCTTTATGACACCGGTTCCCTCCCAGACTGAGTCCGTGAAATATTTTAACTATATCGTAAACCGTTGTGTACTCAATCATAAGAGTCTGGAATCCGAGGAGGAAGGCTACTATAAAATTCGTCTCGGAGGTCATTCCAAGGGCGGTAATCTGTCCGTATTTGCAGCAACTTTTGTAAAGAATCCGGATGATGTGAATGTGCAGGATTTAATAGAATGCGTGTATAATTTTGACGGTCCGGGATTTGATGATAAAGTCATAAAGAGTGAGGAATATGGGAGAATTTGTGGGAGGATTAAGACTATCATTCCACAGTCCTCTGTTGTGGGAATGCTTCTTGGACATGAGGAGGGCTATACGGTTGTAAAAAGCCGGCAGCTTGGGCTTTTGCAGCATGATGTATTGTCATGGGAGGTTCTCGGGACGAAATTTACTTATCTGGAGGATGTAACAGACACGAGCCTTTTACTGGATAAGACCTTAAAGACATGGCTTTCGGGAATGGATGCCGTTAGCGCGGAGCGTTTTGTTACGGCGCTGTTTGAAATTTTAAGTGCCACGGATGCAAAAACACTGACGGACCTCATGACAGGGAGGAATAAAAGCCTTTCTGCAATGATGAAAGCATATGCCGGCGAGGATGAAGAAACAAAAAAGATGTTAAAATCAGCGGTAAGGTCCATGATTAACATATGGAAAAGAAATTTGAAAAAAAGAGGTTAAGAAAACCGGCAGGACTGCAAAAGACAGAATCTGCCGGATTTTTTATGCTAAAATATTATTAAAATTCAGGAAACGAAAATGGGAACATTTTTGTATTCTTATTATAAGGGCAAAAGATACAAAAAGAGAGGCGGTGGGGAAATGGATGAAAAGCAAATCAGTGAGATTTATGAACGGAATGCGGACAGAGTATACCGATTGTGTTTTTCTTATCTGAAGAATCCGGATGATGCATTTGATGCCATGCAGAACACTTTCTATCAGATGCTTCGAAAGGATGTAGTATTTGAAAATCCGGAGCATGAAAAAGCATGGCTGATTGTGACGGCATCCAATGTCTGTAAAAATGTGCTTTCACATTGGTGGAGAAAACGTGTTTCGATAGAGGAAAGAGATAGTCTGAAGGAAGAAGGAAAGGACGGAGGGAGGCAGGAAGACAGGGAACTTTTGATGGTGGTGTTAAAACTTCCGGTAAAATACAGGATTTCCATATATCTGCATTACTATGAAGGATATACTTCTGTTGAAATTGGGAAAATGCTTGGAAAAAGCGATGCAACCATAAGAGGCTGGCTTAAGAAGGGAAGAGAGCTTCTTGGAAAGGAGATTGGGTGATTGGCATGGAAGAAAAATTACGGGAAGACATAAGGAATGCATTTGGGCAGATTTGCTTAGATAATGAACGAAAGATGCTTGGGCAAAGGAATCTTCTGTCAAAAGCCCAGGGCAGGCAGAAGACAGAAAAAACATGGATGGCAGCAGGAATTATAGTGGCAGCAGCAGTATTTCTGGTAGTGAACGGAATTCTTATCGGAATAAATCTGACTCATGTGGGAAATGTTCCGGTTACGGAATCGGAACATCATACACAGCCATCAGAAACGGAGGCCTTGACAAAATACCTGATGTCTGAGCTTCTAAATGGTGTAGAAAGCTTTTTAATAGAGTATGATGGACAGCAGTTTAAAGAAGGCGGGGCTTCAGAAGAAATAAAGGAATTTTCCGGGCAGATTGTCATCACCAATCTTGCGGGCGATTTATCCGGAGACAGTATTCTTAAAATCACTATTAATTATGGGAATCCGGATGAGTGTGTTGTCGAAATTTTTAATAATCAGACGGTGAGTCTGAATGGAATTCGTTATAAGGCATATATTAGTGAGAAAGCATATACGATGCTGTGGGATTACAGGAGAAAGTACTTTGAAGAAGGACAGCCAAATCAGATTATGGCATTGGTGGAGCAGATATCAAGCGAGGAAGACTTAAATAGGCTATCTGCAAATCCGTTTATCTATGTTGAAAAATTTTCTGAGGGTTTTTATGTTGTGTCGGCTTGTTATGATAATGGTGTTTTGTGTACGCTCAAGGGAAATGTGGCAACGGAAATCCGGTACCGGTATTATAAGACGGAAAATGAACCGGTTACGGAATATTCAATGAATCTGGATGCACAGAATGAAAGGAATGGAATTTTTGGAGCCTGCTACATGGATGGAGACTGGTTTGAAGTGGCAAAGCTTGAGAATCAGGAAGGGTATCGTATTAAGTGTATTACCTCCATGGAAAGAAGTAATTATGCACAGGATGTGGCAGAACGGGAAATTGAGACGTTCCTTAGGCTAAATACGCAGTATTTTATACGGTTAACAGACAATATAATCTGCATTGAGGATTTTAAGGAGGATTCAGGGGAAAAGAAGGACTCTGCAAGCTATTGTTCTCTTCATGGCTGGGATGAACAATGTACGAAAGACATGAAAGTACGTGACATTTATGTGGCACAGAACTGGATTGGAAAAAATGTAAATGATTTTGCTGCACTGGAAAGTTTTTTTGATGAAACAGCTTCAGTATGGTTTGAAGATGGAAATTTATTTCAGACGGAGGAGTCGGAACGGAATGCTTATCAGATAAACACGAGTTTTTCTACATTGCGTTTCGAAGTATCCACAGAAGCACACGATAATGAAATTATTTCAGTTACGCTTTACGGCGACCATAATTATGTGACGGAAGATGTATGGCTGGGAATGAACATGGAAGATGTGAAGAAAATCATGAATATTGATGATAGTGCATTTTTTGAAAAAGACGGAACACTTTTTTCATTTTTCGAAAAAGACGGTTATCTGTATGAGTTCAGTTATAGGAGCATGCCGGGCGAAAATTACTGGCTCTATTTGTCCTGTATCAGCAATGCGGCAAAGATTAAGGACTCTACTGTAAAATCTTTTGGAGAACAGATGGAGGAAGGAAGAAATATTTTTGCACAGTAGAGGAATGGAAAATGTAATTCACCCATTGACAAACCCGGATAAATTGCATATATTACTAATTAAAGCAAAATTTATAAACACGTTGACGAAGACAGTAGGATTATGCTAAAAGTCATAGCGAGCCGGGGATGGTGTAAGCCCGGCGCGAGTAGGCATCTTCTGAACATCACTTCCGAGTGTCAGTCCCAAAGCAGACTTTTACAGGATGAGCATAAGATATATGTAAAAGGAAGTGAGTAGGCGCTGACGGTTCCCTGCCGATATCAGGGGCGCATATGATGGTATGTCGTAATAGGTTAGTTTTCCAGGCTTTCGACCTTTTACGGTCGGAAGCCTTTTTTGCGCGAGCAATCAGCAGCAATGCTGCGAGTCTTTCTATATTAATATAAGGAGGAACACAATGGTTTACGAAAAAGTTTCTGCAAATCTTAATTTTGTGGAGAGAGAAAAGAAAGTAGAAAAATTCTGGAAGGATAACAAGATTTTTGAAAAGAGTATTAAGGACCGGGAAGGCTGTCCGACATACATGTTCTATGACGGACCTCCAACAGCGAATGGAAAACCGCATATCGGTCATGTGCTCACCCGTGTTATTAAGGACATGATTCCAAGATATCGTACCATGAAGGGATATATGGTTCCACGTAAGGCCGGATGGGATACCCATGGCCTTCCGGTTGAACTGGAAGTAGAAAAGAAGCTTGGACTTGATGGCAAGGAACAGATTGAAGAATACGGTCTGGAGCCATTTATCAAGCATTGTAAGGAAAGCGTATGGCAGTATAAGGGAATGTGGGAGGATTTTTCCGGAACAGTTGGCTTCTGGGCAGATATGGATAACCCATATGTAACTTATGAAAACGATTTTATTGAATCAGAATGGTGGGCTTTAAAGGAAATCTGGAATAAGGGGCTCCTTTATAAGGGACATAAGATTGTACCTTATTGCCCAAGATGCGGTACACCGCTTTCCAGCCATGAAGTTGCGCAGGGTTATAAGGACGTGAAGGAACGTTCTGCAATCGCACGATTTAAGGTAAAGAACGAAGATGCGTATATTCTGGCATGGACCACAACTCCTTGGACACTTCCATCGAACGTTGCACTTTGTGTGAATCCGGATGAAACGTATGCATATGTAAAGGCTGCGGACGGAAATAATTACTATATGGCAGAAGCCCTTCTTGACAAGGTTCTGGGAAGACTTGGAAATGAAGAAGAAGGTATTAAGGCGTACGAGGTTGTTAAGACATTTACCGGTAAGGATCTGGAATATAAGGAATATGAACCATTATATCCGTATGATGGACCGAAGATGAACAAAAAAGGTCATTACGTAGTATGTGATACGTATGTAACACTTACCGATGGTACCGGTGTGGTTCATATTGCGCCTGCATTTGGTGAGGATGACTATAAGGTGGGGCAGCGATATGATCTTCCATTTCTTCAGTTTGTTGATGGAAAGGGAGAAATGACAGAAGAAACCCCATTTGCCGGAGTATTTGTGAAAAAGGCAGACCCAATGGTATTAAAGGATCTGGAAGAAAGAGGACTGTTATATGATGCGCCTGCTTTTGAGCATGCATATCCTCATTGCTGGAGATGTGATACTCCGCTGATTTACTACGCAAGAGAATCCTGGTTTATTAAGATGACGGCAGTAAAGGATGACCTGATTCGCAATAACAATACCATTAACTGGATTCCGGAAAGCATCGGTAAGGGACGTTTCGGTGCATGGCTTGAAAATGTTCAGGACTGGGGAATCAGCCGTAATCGTTACTGGGGTACGCCGCTTAACGTATGGGAGTGCGAGTGCGGTCACATGCATTCCATCGGAAGCATTGCTGAATTAAAGGAAATGTCTGATAACTGTCCGGAAGACATTGAACTTCACAGACCATACATTGATGCGGTAACGATTAAATGTCCAAAGTGTGGTAAGGAAATGCACCGTGTTCCGGAAGTAATTGACTGTTGGTTTGACTCCGGTTCCATGCCGTTTGCACAACATCATTATCCGTTTGAAAACCAGGATTTATTTGAAAAGCAGTTCCCGGCAGATTTTATCAGTGAGGCAGTAGACCAGACAAGAGGATGGTTCTACTCTCTGCTTGCTATTTCAACATTGATTTTTAATAAGGCACCATACAAGAATGTCATTGTTCTTGGCCATGTGCAGGATGCGGACGGACAGAAGATGAGTAAGTCCAAGGGAAATGCGGTTGACCCGTTTGATGCATTGCAGAAACACGGAGCAGATGCAATCAGGTGGTATTTTTATGAGAATTCTGCACCTTGGATTCCAAATCGTTTCAAGGATGAGTGGGTAACAGAAGGCCAGAGAAAATTCATGGGAACCATCTGGAATACCTATGCATTTTATGTGCTTTATGCCAATATCGATGAATTTGACCCGACAAAATACACACTGGAGTACGATAAACTTCCGGTAATGGACAAATGGATTCTGAGTAAACTGAATTCTGTTGTGAAGGCTGTGGATGATTATCTTTTCAACTACAAGATTACCGAGGCTGCCCGGGTTCTGGACGATTTTGTGGATGAAATGAGTAACTGGTATGTAAGAAGAAGCCGTGAAAGATTCTGGGCGAAGGGCATGGAACAGGATAAGATTAATGCCTACATGACGCTGTATACTACCCTGGTAACTTTGGTTAAGACGGCAGCACCGATGATTCCGTTTATGACAGAGGACATTTATCAGAATCTTGTGGTAAGAATCGATAAAAATGCCCCGGAAAGCATTCATTTGTGCGATTTCCCAGAAGTAAAAGAGGAGTGGATTAATCCGCAGCTTGAGAAGGACATGGAAGAGGTTCTTGAGGTCGTTGTGATTGGCCGTGCATGCAGAAATGCGGCAAACATTAAGAACAGACAGCCGATTGGAAATATGTATATTAAGGCAGAATCACAGCTATCCGAATTTTATCTGGACATTATCCGCGACGAGCTGAATGTAAAGAATGTGGAATTTAAGGAGGATGTCAGAAGCTTTACCTCTTATAGCTTTAAGCCGCAGTTAAAGACGGTTGGACCAAAGTTTGGCAAACTGCTGAACCAGATTCGTACAGCACTGACTGGACTTGATGGGAATGCTGCCATGGATGAAATTAACGCAACCGGAGCATTAAAGCTTAACATTGACGGAAATGAGATTGAACTTCTGAAGGAAGATTTGCTGATTGATATTGCACAGGTTGAAGGCTTTGTATCCGATAGCAACGGTAAGGTGACCGTTGTTCTGGATACTAATCTTACACCGGAACTGATTGAAGAAGGATTTGTCCGTGAGGTAATCAGTAAAATTCAGACCATGCGTAAGGAAGCGGATTTTGAAGTTACAGATAAGATTACCGTATATGTTAAGGACAATGATAAGATTATCGAGCTGGTGAAAAAGAATCTTGATGAAATCAAATCGGATGTTCTTGCAGAAGAAGTAGTCATTGGAAGTGCGGATGGCTATGTGAAGGAATGGAACATCAATGGTGAAGATGTGACAATTGGCGTAAAGCAAAGATAAAAGAAATGTAAATAATAATAAAAAATCACTTGCCGGTATTTTATTCTAGACTTATTATGAAAAATAAGGTAAAATACTGGTAAGTGAATTTTTTCACAATGTATAAAAGGCAATAAGCATGCATGAACAGAGTGGAAATGCATACTATTAAAAATATTCGTGTGGAACGAAGAGAATGGAGGACAACATGACAAAACCAGCTTTCGACAAAGAAGAATTTAAAAAGGAAGTCATTGACAATGTCAAGGTTCTTTTTAGAAGGAAGATTGATGAGGCGGATCAGCAGCAGATTTTTCAGGCAGTAGCTTACACAATCAAGGATACCATTATGGATCAGTGGATTGCCACACAAAAAGAATATGAGAAGAGCGATGTTAAGACAGTTTACTACATGTCCATGGAATTTCTCATGGGTCGTGCATTGGGCAATAACATGATTAACCTGATGTGTTATGACGAAGTAAAGGAAGCACTGGCAGAGCTTGGACTTGACATTAATGTAATCGAGGATCAGGAGCCGGATGCGGCACTTGGTAATGGTGGCCTTGGTCGTCTTGCTGCGTGCTTTTTGGATTCGCTGGCAACGCTTGGCTATCCTGCATATGGATGTGGAATCCGTTATAAATATGGTATGTTTAAGCAGGAAATTAAGAATGGCTATCAGGTAGAGGTTCCGGATAACTGGCTCAAAGACGGTAACCCGTTTGAGATGAAACGTCCGGAATATGCAGTAGAAGTAAAGTTTGGCGGATATGTCCGTTCTTATATTGACAGTAACGGAAGAACACAGTTTGCACATGAGGATTATCGTTCCGTGCTTGCAGTTCCATATGACATGCCAATCGTTGGTTATGGTAATAATGTGGTAAATACTCTTCGTATCTGGGATGCAGAGCCGGTTCAGCATTTTAACCTGGACTCCTTTGACAAGGGTGATTATCATAAGGCAATAGAAGAGGAAAATCTGGCAAAGAATATTGTAGAAGTTCTTTATCCAAATGATAACCATTATGCAGGAAAGGAACTTCGTTTGGAACAGCAGTATTTCTTTGTTTCTGCTTCCGTGCAGAGAGCAATTGCAAAGTATAAGGAAAAGCATGATGATATCAGAAAGTTCCATGAGAAGGTGATTTTCCAGTTAAATGATACCCATCCGACGGTAACTGTTGCAGAACTTATGAGAGTCCTCATGGATCAGGAAGGTCTTGAGTGGGATGAGGCATGGGAAGTTACCACCAAGGCAACAGCATATACCAATCATACCATTATGGCAGAAGCATTGGAAAAGTGGCCGATTGAACTGTTTTCAAGACTGCTTCCTAGAGTTTACCAGATTGTGGAAGAGATTAACCGCAGATTTGTGGATCAGATTAAGGCAAAATATCCTGGAAATCAGGAAAAGATTAAGAAAATGGCAGTTATTTACGACGGGCAGGTTAAGATCGCTCATCTTGCAATTGTTGCCGGATGTTCTGTAAATGGCGTTGCAAGACTTCATACGGATATCTTAATGAAGCAGGAATTAAAGGATTTCTATGAGATGTTCCCGGAGAAGTTTAATAATAAGACCAACGGTATTACACAGAGAAGATTCCTGCTACATGGTAATCCGCTGCTTGCAGACTGGGTAACAAATAAGATTGGTGATGAGTGGATTACCGACCTTTCGCAGATTAAGAAACTTGCCATCTATGCGGATGATCCAAAATGCCAGCAGGAATTCATGCAGATTAAGTATCAGAATAAGCTCCGTGTGGCAAAATACATTAAAGAACATAACGGAATTGATGTAGACCCGCGTTCCATTTTTGATGTACAGGTTAAGAGATTACATGAATATAAGAGACAGCTTCTTAATATTCTGCATGTGATGTACCTTTACAACCAGTTAAAGAGAAACCCGGGAATGGATATGTATCCAAGAACCTTCATTTTCGGCGCAAAGGCAGCGGCAGGTTATAAGAGGGCAAAGCTTACAATTAAGTTAATTAATAATGTGGCAAATGTGATTAATAATGATAAATCCATCAATGGAAAGATTAAGGTTGTATTCATTGAAAATTATCGTGTATCCAATGCAGAGATTCTTTTTGCCGGTGCAGATGTATCCGAGCAGATTTCAACTGCATCCAAGGAAGCATCCGGTACCGGTAACATGAAGTTTATGTTAAATGGTGCCATGACACTTGGAACCATGGATGGTGCCAATGTGGAAATCGTTCAGGAAGTTGGCGAGGAAAATGCGGTAATCTTTGGCCTGACTTCGGATGAAGTAATCAATTACGAGCAGAACGGCGGTTACAACCCGATGGAAATCTTTAATAATGACCAGGATATTCGTGAAGTCCTGATGCAGCTGATTAATGGTTTCTATTCACCGGAAGATCCGGATTTGTTCCGTGACCTGTATAATTCACTTCTGAATACACAGAGCAGTGACAGGGCAGATACGTACTTTATCTTAAAGGATTTCCGCTCTTATGCAGAGGCTCAGAAGAAGATTGAGGAAAAATACAAGGATGAAAAGGGCTGGGCACGTTCCGTGATGCTGAACACCGCATGCTCTGGTAAGTTTACATCGGACAGAACCATTGAAGAGTATGTACAGGATATCTGGAAGCTTAAGAAGGTTACAGTAACATTAGAGGATGAATAATAAGAAGAGTGAAAGGGCAGTAGAGATACTGTCCTTTTGTTTTGTGGTGCACCCATTTTTTCTGTAGCAGAAAAAAGAGGAAAAATAAAGAAATATTTCAAATTTATAACAAAAATATGAAAATAGGACTTGATTTAATAAACTAAAAATGTTAAATTAAAGTTAAATTCGGTTTATTATGACCTGAGAGAAGGTAAAATGACCAACAAAAGCTATTTTATTAAGGAGGAAGCTATGAAAAGCAAAACAAAGCAGAGAGTAATGGCATCTGTATTGGCATTACTCATGACAATTAGTTTACTGCCAGTAGATTTTCTTGGCGGGAATGTAGTTGCTAAGGCTGAGTCAACAACACATAGTTTTGTGGCTGAGAACGAAACGGCAATTACTAGTGCTGAGAAAAAAGGCGCAATTGCAGATGGAACAACATTTGCAGATGGCTATTTTACGGTGGTGGGAACAGCAACAAGAGCAAATAGCAGTACATTTTCTCTTGAACTGGCAAAAGAACAGACAGGTGCGCTTCAGTTTACCACAACCGGACTGGCAAAGGTTACATTTACAGTGGGAAGTACAAGCGGAAGCAATACAACAGACGGAATTGTGCTTACGGATGCTGATGGTAATACATATTCGGAAAGTACAGGACTGTCAAGTGCAACAGGTACTGACCCAACAACATTGGTTTATGAAAATCTTCCGGCTGGAACGTATAAGTTTATGACAACAGCAAGCAGAGGATTAAGAGTGTATACTGCTACGGTTGAAGAGACTGCAGCTGCAGCTTCAAAGACAAGCTCATTTGTGGCTGAGAATGAAACTGCTATTACAAGTGTAGACAAGAAAGCTGCAATTGCGGAAGGAACAACATTTGCAGATGGTTATTTTACGGTAGTGGGAACAGCAACAAGAGCAAATAGCAGTACATTTTCTCTTGAACTGGCAAAAGAACAGACAGGTGCACTTCAGTTTACTACAACCGGAACAGCAAAGGCTACCTTTACAGTAGGAAGTACAAGCGGAAGCAATACAACAGACGGAATTGTACTTACAGATGCTGATGGTAATACATATCCGGAAAGTACTGGTCTATCAAGTGCAACAGGTACTGATCCAACAACATTGGTGTATGAAAATCTTCCGGCTGGAACATATAAGTTTGCAACAACAGCAAGCAGAGGATTAAGAGTTTATACGGCAACTGTTGAAGAACAGGGTGGTTCTGTAGCTCCACCAACAAGACCGGCATGGGATACGGTTGCTCTTCCTGTAATTAATTCTGTTACGAGAAGTGCGGCTGGAACACTGGATGTTGATGTGACAGCAACGATTGGATTTGCTGGAGCAGACAGTGCAAGATTATTTATGTATCAGAATGGTTTTGAAGTTAGCAATGTGCAGGTAACTAAGTCTGGTGTATATTCTTTCACACCGGCAACAGAAGGCGATTTTACATTTAAAGTTATCATGAGCAGAAAAGAATGCGCAGATAAGGAAAGTGCAGTAGTTACATTTACTGGATATACACTTCCTCTTGATAAGCCGGTTATTACATGGGTTAACAACCTTGGAAATGGTTCTGTTTATGTTGACTGGAATAATCTGGAGGCTGTTCAGTCCTATGAAGTATATTATAAGGCTGAGGGTACTTCTGATTTCACTTGCGCAGCAACCGGAATTACAGCAGGAAATTATACAATCGAAGGACTTACATCCGGTACGAAATATGACATTAAGGTTGTAGCTAATAAAGAAGGATTCCCGCCTGCAGAGTATACAGAGACAGGATTTATGGTAGGTGATGCGGCACAGCAGTGGTATATAGCTGCATTTGGTTCTGCAACATCCGGCAAGATGACTGTTAACGGTACAGAATATGCTGTAAAGACAGATACAGGTGTTACTCCGGTTGCAAACGTTACCAATACAGATGGAACAGTATATATTGCACCGGCTGATAATGGTAAAATTGCAGATAGTGAAGATGGCTTCTTCTATTACTATACAAAAATTAATCCAAACACAGAGAACTTTAAGCTGACAGCGACATTTACGGTTAAGGATATCAGCCTTGGACCGGATAATCAGACTGCTTATGGTATCTATGCAACAGATATTGCTGGATATGGTTCAAAGGATGCAAAGTATTTTAACTCGGTATCAATTGGACAGATGAAGATGTATCTGAATGGGTATCATGCACATGGTGCAAAGCTTGTAACAGGATATACATCTTATGATGCTTCCAATAATGCAGGAGCAGTAAGAAACTTTAATAATACCAATGTATTCTCCACAAAGAATGAGTTAGATACTGTTAATGTTGGAGATACATTCACCTATACACTGGAAAAGACAAATGAAGGTTATTCTGCTACCATGAAGGGTGAAACAATCTCATTTGATGGTGCTACAAGCCTTATGGCACAGGAAGATGGTTCTATCTGTGTTGGTGTTATGACAGCACGTAAAGTTGGTGTTGAAATTTCTAACATTCAGTTTGAAAAGAGCGAAGGTACTGCAAGTGCTTCAAGCGGTCTTGAAATTGTACCAAAGTTTACTGTGTTTTCAGGTGCAACTGCTTCTTCAGCAGAATATGAATTTATTGCATCTGCTAATGTAGGCGGTTGGTTAGATGTTTATGATGCAACAGGAACTAAGGTATTTGCTGAATATATTGAAGCGGACAAAGTTGTAAAGGTTCCAATCACTCTTACCAATATTGGTGGATTTAACGGAATCAGATATGCATTTGCTCCAGATAAGAATATTCCGAACTTAAGCTCATACAGAGAGATTAGTGCAACAATTGATGTTATAGTTCAGTCATGGGGTGCTGCTGGCGAAACAATTTATGTAGCTCCAAATGGCAAGGGTGGCGCATCCGGAACGGAAAATGATCCACTTGATTTACAGACAGCATTAAATTATGCACAGCCGGGACAGGTTATCGTCATGTTAGACGGTACATATTATCCGGAAAAGGATTATGTCATTCCAAGAAGTGTAAATGGAACAGCAGAAAAGCCAATTACACTGATGGCACAGAATACAGGCAAGGCGATTATTGATGGTTCTAAGATGGAATCTTCCTCTTCACTGATTTCTGTTGTCGGCAGCTACTGGCATGTATATGGCTTGGAAGTATGCAATGGACTTGCAAAGGGTGTTAGCGTATGCGGAAGCTATAATACGATTGAAATGTGCGTAATGCGTGCAAATGGCAATTCTGGTCTTCAGATTAGCCGATATGCCGGTGAGCCAAATGATGCAGATATGTGGCCTGCTTATAACTTAATTAAGTATTGTGAAGCATATGACAACTGTGACCCAGGAAGAAACGATGCCGATGGTTTTGCTGCGAAGTTGACCTGTGGTGAAGGTAATAAGTTCTACGGTTGTATTTCACATAATAACATCGATGATGGATGGGATTTATATGCGAAGTCCACAACAGGACCTATTGGCGCAGTAACGATTGAAAACTGTGTTGCATACAGCAATGGTTTCCTTTCAACAGATGACCCAACTGATCCAAATACAGCTTTTGGTGAAGGTAATGGTTTCAAGCTTGGCGGTGAGAACATGCCGGGTGCACATAAACTGATTAACAGTATATCCTATAATAACTATGCAAAGGGTATTACAAGTAACTCTGGTCCAGACTGCCAGGTAATTAACTGTACAGCATATAATAACTCCTTAAAGGGTGGTTCTTATAACGTAAGCTTATATACAAAGACTTCTAATCCAAAAGCATGGGTACTGGATGGTATGTTATCTGTAGTTGATAATTCAACTACAGCAGCTGAACTTGGCTCAAGCAATGGTGTTATCTATTCATTAAGAAGTGCAACAAACTACTTATATGATGGTACACAGTCAACAAATACCCAGGGTGTGGCTGCTACATCAGACTGGTTTGTAAGTACTGATGTAACGATTAAGCCAACCATTACAGAATCTGGTATTGACATGCATGGTTTACTGGTATTAAAGGACAGCGCTCCAGCAAATACCGGTGCAAGAATGAACTTTGCTGGTTCAGAATCTGTTCAGCCAACCGTTACAACAACAGTATCTGGTAAGATTTCAATGCAGATTGTAGGCTTTACTCCGGTTACCATTGGTAAGGGCAATGGTGTGAATACTGGTGATACAACACCGGTTATGCCGCTTGTAATCATTATGATTGTATCTGCAGGAATCTGTGGCGCATATGTATTTAGAAGAAAGAGAGCATAATGCTCAAAGTATTAATGAAATAGCTTATACCCCGGACAGAGAAATCTGTCCGGGGTTTTTGTATGTTCTTGAGTTTTCTTCTGACACGTAGTATAATTATTATAATTGCATAAACTATGTGATATAGGAGGTCACAATGAAGGGAATAATATTAGCAGGCGGTTCAGGAACAAGATTATACCCATTGACAAAGGCAATATCCAAACAGATTATGCCGGTATATGATAAGCCGATGATATACTATCCGCTATCAACACTGATGCTTGCCGGAATTCGTGAGGTGTTAATCATATCAACACCGAGGGATTTGCCGGTTTTCAGGGAACTTCTTGGGGATGGAAAGCAGCTTGGAATGTCTTTTGAATATGCGATTCAGGAATATCCAAGAGGTCTTGCGGATGCCTTCATTGTTGGAGAACATTTTATCGGAAAAGATAATGTTGCGTTAGTGCTTGGAGATAACATTTTTTATGGACAAAGCTTTTCAAGAGTTTTGTTACGTGCTGCAGCACGGGAAAAAGGTGCAACCATCTTCGGCTATTATGTTAAGGACCCAAGAGAATATGGGGTGGTGGAATTTGATGAAAACGGAAAGGCACTCTCCATTGAGGAGAAACCGGAACATCCAAAATCGAATTATGCGGTACCTGGTTTGTATTTTTATGATAATGATGTAGTGGAAATTGCCAAAAATGTTAAGCCTTCTGCAAGAGGTGAGATAGAAATTACTTCTGTAAATAATGAGTACATGAAGCGCGGTACATTGCAGGTAGAAACCCTTGGAAGAGGTTTTGCGTGGCTGGATACTGGAAACCATGACATGCTGCTGGCGGCGGCAGACTTTGTCGCGGCATTTCAGAAGCGTCAGGGACTTTATATATCCTGTATTGAGGAAATTGCTTTCCGAAGAGGATATATTAACAGGGAGCAGCTGCTGGAACTGGCAAAACCGTTAATGAAGACCGAGTACGGACAGTATCTGGTTGATGTGGCAAATGGGTTATAGTCTAATTTAAGAATCAGGAGAATTCATTTCAATGAAGAAAATATTAATAACAGGATGTAATGGTCAGCTGGGACGTGCAATTAATCAGGTTTATGAAGAAGATGTGAAAAGACAGGATGA